>DMQJ01000022.1:0-757 GCA_003455715.1 Acidimicrobiaceae bacterium
GGCACCGCCACGGCGATGGTGGAACGGCTCGGCGAGGCCCACGACCGGGCCTTGGTGTGCGGGCCGGAGATGATGATGACCACCGCTGCCCGGGCCGCCATCGCGTGCGGTACCCCCGCGGCGGGGGTGTATGTGTCGCTCGAACGCAACATGCACTGTGGCGCGGGTAGGTGCCTGCGCTGCCAACTCGGCCCACTGCTGCTGTGCCGCGATGGCGCGGTGGTGGCATGGCCTGCGGTGGCCGACGTGCTGGAGGTGAGGGGACGATGACTCGCCCCACGATTGCCGTCTGGAAGTTCGCTTCATGCGACGGGTGCCAACTCACCATCCTCGACTGCGAGGACGAACTGCTGGCCATCGCCGCCGCACTCGACATCCGAATGTTCCTCGAGGCCGGGCCCGACGAACTGCTCGACCACTACGACATCTCGTTCGTGGAGGGCTCCATCACCACCGCCCACGACGCCGAACGCATCCGCGACATCCGTGAGCGTTCTGGCGTGCTCATCACCCTCGGCGCATGTGCGACGGCGGGGGGCATCCAGGCGCTGCGCAACTCCGCCGACGTGAAGGAGTACACGTCTGCCGTGTACGCGCGGCCCGACTGGATCCACACCCTCGCCACGAGCACGCCCATCTCTGACCATGTGAAAGTGGATCGGCAACTGCACGGATGCCCGATCTCCAAGCACGAACTGCTCGCCACCATCGCCGCGCTCTTGGCCGGTCGCCGGCCCACGCCCACCCGCCACGCTGT
>DMQJ01000022.1:963-3520 GCA_003455715.1 Acidimicrobiaceae bacterium
CCCCCCGGCCCACGCCCACCCGCCACGCTGTGTGCGTGGAGTGCAAGCAGGCCGGCCAGCGCTGCCTGCTGGTGGCCGACGGCGTGCCGTGTATGGGCCCCGTCACGCATGGCGGGTGTGGGGCCCTGTGCCCGTCGTTCCATCGCGGCTGCTTCGGGTGCTTCGGCCCATGTGAGAGCGCCAACGTGGATGGCCTGCGGGTGGCGTGGCAGTCGGTCGGTATCCCCGACGGAGAGCTGGTGCGCATGCTGCGTACCTTCAACGTGGAGGCCTGGGAGGATCGATGACCCACGAGCACAGAGCCCGCCGGTTCGAGGTGGAGGCGCTCACCCGCGTCGAGGGTGAGGGCGGCCTCATCGTCGAGATCCGTGATGGCCAGTTGGCCGACGTGCGGTTGCGCATCTTCGAGCCGCCGCGCTTCTTCGAAGGGTTCCTGCGCGGGCGCACCTTCACCGAGCCGCCCGACATCACCGCTCGCATCTGCGGCATCTGCCCCGTGGCCTACCAGATGAGCGCGTGCCAAGCGATCGAGGCTGCGTGCGGGGTGGAGGTAGACCCTGCCATCCGCGACCTGCGCCACCTGCTGTACTGCGGCGAGTGGATCGAGAGCCATGTGCTGCACATCCACTTGCTGCACGCCCCCGACTTCCTCGGCTACCCGAGTGGCATCGCCATGGCCGCGGATCACCGCGCGGAGGTGGAACGCGGGCTGCGGCTGAAGAAGCTGGGCAACCGCCTCGTGGAAGTGGTGGGTGGACGGGCCGTGCACCCGGTGAACGTTCGTGTCGGCGGCTTCTACCGCGCGCCCACGCTGGCTGAGATGCACAGCCTGCGCGACGAGTTGCGCTGGGCCATCGACGCCGCCACCGACATCACCCGCTGGGTGGCCACGTTGCCGATGCCCGAGCACGAACTGCCGCACGGCACCACCATGGTGGCCCTCCAGCACCCCACCGAGTACCCCATGCTCGGCGACCGTCTGGTGTCGACCCCGCTGGCCGATGGCACCACGATCGACATCGGGCCGCACGAGTGGCGCGATCACTTCACCGAGGAGCACGTGGAGCACTCCACTGCGCTGCATGGGCGCATGCTCGCCGGGGGCGACTACGTGGTTGGGCCGCTGGCACGGTTCGCGCTCAACGCCCACCACCTGGCACCTCGGGCAGCGGCGCTGGCCGCCGAGGTGGGGCTCCCCACCGGCGAACGCAACCCGTTCCGCAGCATCGTGGTGCGCGCGGTGGAAACGCTGCACGCGTGTGAGGTGGCGCTGGCGATCGTGGAGGGCTACCGCGAGCCCGCCCGCTCGTTCGTGCCAGTCGAGCCGCGGGCTGGCGTGGGCTGTGGGTGGAGCGAAGCGCCACGCGGCCTGCTGTGGCACCGCTACGAACTGTCGGCCGACGGCACCATCGAACAGGTACAGATCGTGCCGCCCACCTCGCAGAACCAGCCGGCCATCGAGCACGACCTGATGCACCTCATCGAACACTCGCTGCACCTCGACGACGCCGAGTTGGAGGCGCTGTGCGAGACGGCGGTGCGCAACTACGACCCGTGCATCTCGTGCGCCACCCACTTCCTCGACATGCGGGTGATCCGTTCGTGAGCGCACCGGCCCCGCTGGTGACGGTGATCGGTATCGGTAACCCATACCGCCGCGACGACGGTGCCGCGGGTGTGGTGGTTCGCATGTTGCGCGAGCGATTCGGCGACGACCAGCGAGTGCGTCTGGTGGAACTCGACGGTGAGTCGGTGCGGCTGGTGCAGGCGTGGGAAGGATCGTCGCAGGTGTGGTTGGTCGATGCGGTGCGCAGCGGCCGTCCACCGGGAAGCGTGCACGAGGTCGACGCCACCCGGCTGGCCGACCTCGACGACAGTGGCAAGCGGCTCGGCGGCGGGCATCTGATGGGCCTGGCCGAGGCCGTGGAGTTGGCGCAGGCGCTCGACCTGCTGCCCGCTCAACTGCGCATCCTCGGTATCGAAGGCGTTGACTTCGATCACGGAGAAGGCCTGCACGAGGAGACGGCCCTCGGCGTAACGCTCGCTGCCGAGCAGCTCAGTGAGTCGATCCGCTCAGCCCTCGGGCACGAGGAACGGCTCCACCTCACTCGTTGAACGCCCCTCGGCCTGCAGCCCGCGCAGGATGCAGTCGTCGATGTTGCGGTGGATGAGACGCAGTCGGGCTTCCTGATAGTTGCCGAAGGTGACGCCCTTCTTGCCGCGGCTCTTCAACCCGGCCTGCACCTTGGGGAAGTTGGACATGTCTTGTTCGAAGACGTCGGCGAGTTGCCCGATGCCCTGCGCGTCGTGCCAACTCTGCTCGAGGGTGAGGCGCTGGCACGCGGCGGGCTCGGGCCGCGGCTGGCCGTCGGGCACCGGGGCCATGCGGTACACATCCATGTAGCTGGTGTCGGGGGTGGGGCCGGGCCGCCAGCGGTAGACCAGCGGCTGGCCGATGCCCGCCCACGGGGCGAACGCGGGGAACAGGTGGTAGAGGTGGGGGTCGAGCATTTCGGAGTCGGAGTAGTCGGACAGGTCGGCCCCGGAGCGGGCGGCC
>DMQJ01000396.1:0-962 GCA_003455715.1 Acidimicrobiaceae bacterium
TCGGCGTCGCTCACACCGTCGGCGGCAGTGAGCACCACGAAACCGGAAGTGACCTGGAAGCTGGTGTCGCGTAGCAACTCGCGGTGATAGAGCCGAGCAGGAGCGATGTCGCCCGGGATGTAGATGCCCTGCACCGTCAACCCGACCACCTCACCGTCGATGCGCACTTCGAAGCTGGAGCCCAGCGCCAACTCTTCGCTCTTGGCGAACTGCTCGCTCACCAGCACGCCGTCGGGCGTGAGGTCGGACATGCGGCCCTGCACGAACTCCAGCTCAAGCAGCACCTCCGCGGCAACGGGATCGATCGGCCAGCCGACCACCGACTTGTCATCGGGCGTCGCTAAGGCTGCGAACCCGATGCCGGCGGCAACACCTACCTCGGGCAGCTCGTTCAACTCGTCGACGAACTCAGGCGGCAGGCTCACGCCCCCACCGCGCGTGGAGTTGACCACGTAGTCGCCCACGAACGTGTCGCCGAACGTCTGCTTGATCTGCTCCTTGATGGATGCGGCGAACACCGCCGCCCCCGTCACCAATGCGACGCCGATGAGCACTGGTGCCGCCGTTCGAGCCGTGCGTCGCGGATTGCGTTGCACGTTGCCGCGGGCCATCGCCCCGGTGACCCCGCGCACCGTCTGCACCGGTGCGCCGATGAACCGGGCGACGGGCTTGGCCATCACCGGCCCCAGCAACAACACGGCTGCGAACATGCACACCACGCCGAGGCCGAGCAGCACGGCGTCGGCACCGGCGATGACGGCCGCGATAGCCCCTGCACCAACCGCGGCCAGCACCACGCCGCCGATCAGTCGACCGCGCACGCTGCCGACCTTCTCGAGCACCGCGTCGTTCATCGCTGCCACCGGCGGCACCCGGCCGGCGCCCACTGCGGGCCCAATGGCGGCCACCAGGCTGGCGATGGTGCCGGCCACGATGGTGACCACGAACGTGCGCGGCTCGAG
>DMQJ01000396.1:1181-4527 GCA_003455715.1 Acidimicrobiaceae bacterium
GTTGAGCAACCCCTTCACACCGGCAGCCAGCCCGTAGCCACCGAGCACACCGGCCAGCGAACCGATCAGCCCGATGACCACTGCCTCGATGAGCAACGACGCCGTCACCTGGCGCCGGCTGGCCCCGAGCGCGCGCAGCAGGGCGTTCTCACGCTGTCGTTGCGCGGCCGTGATGGAGAACACGTTGTAGATGACGAACATGCCCACACCGAGGGCGATGAACGAGAAGATGCCAAGGAAGATGGTGAGGAAGCTCAGCGTGCGTTCCACATCGCTCTGCGTCTGCGCAGTGATCTCCGCAGAGGTGAGCACTTCGGCAACCTCGGGGTCGAGCGCAGAGGCAATGCGCTGCACCAGTTCGTCGGCCGGAACCGTGCCGTCGCCCAGCACCAACACGGCGTCGATGAAGCCGGGCTTGGCGATGAACTCCGACGCGGTCGCCTCGTCGAACAATGCCCACGTGGCGTTGCCCGGAGAGATGATGTCGTCGTACTCGACGATGCCAACGAGCGTGAAGTCGCGCGACCCCACCTCGGAGTTCACGCGCACCGTGTCGCCCACGGCGAAGCCTTCGTCGTCGGCGGTGATGGCATCGACCACCATCTCGGTGGGCCCATCTGGTAACCGTCCGTCGCGCACCCGCCACACGCTGAGCGGCCCGCTGTTGACCGTGGCGCCGAACGTGGGCGCCGTGGGCCGTTCGATGGGCAGGCCGTCCTTGCCGATGATGACCGCGTCGTCCTGCACGCTGGCCTGCGCGTCGGCCACACCTTCCACCGCTCGCACCTGTTCGACGATGTCGGCGGGCAGACGATCGCGCCGTTCGAACCCGAGGAACGTCTCCACCGAGTTGCTGCTCTGCACATAGCCGTCGACACGTTCGAACACGTCGGCGAACAGCGCGTCGAAGGTGCGCTCGATGGTGTCGCGGAACACGAACGTGCCGCTGAGGAACGACGTGCTGGCCACGACGGCAAGCCCGGTGAGCGCGAGTCGCGCCCACCGAGCCAGCACACTTCTCATTGCGAGTCGGAACACTCGTTCATCCTCTCCCGACCCGCAGGGGTCGCGCCACGTGTGCACTCACGTCGTGGCAATGGCTTCCAGCATGTCGGCGTTCGACGCTTTCCGGCCCGGAATCAGCGCGGCCAGACCCGACAGCACGAACAGTACGACGGCAGCAACCACGATGGTGGCGGTGGGCAGTTGGAACACACCGAGGCCGTCGTCCTCGAACGACTTGACGATGATCCAGCCGAGCACGGTGCCGAGTACCACGCCCATCACCACACCGACCAGGCCGGTGATGAGGCTCTCCCACAGCACGCTGCTGCGCACCTGGCGCTTGGTCATGCCCACCGCTCGCAGCAGGCCCACCTCACGACGCCGTTCCCACACCGCCAGCCACAGCGTGATGGCCACGCCGATGATGGCGATGAACACGCTCATACCCAACAGTGCGTAGAGGAAGTTGAGGAACCCGTCGATCTGATTGCTCTGGTCGTCGATGTAGCCGTCGCGGCTCTGCACCTGCGCCGTGGGGTACTTCGCCAGGATGGCGTCGAGCGCATCCTTGGTGGCCTCCGACTCACCGTCGTAGGAGTCCATGTAGATGAGGAAGTTGCGCAGGAACGTGGGGGTCTCGGCGAACAGTTCGCGGTTCACCAGCACATCGGTGAACCCGCCGGTGCTGTAAATGCCTTGCACCGTGAGTTCTCGGGGAGGCTGGCCCACCAGCGTGAGCGGCACCGTGTCGCCGATACCGACACCCAGCGACGACGCCTTGGAGTCTTTCAACAAGATGCCGTCAGCGGTGAGGTCGGTGAAGCCACCCTCGCTGAACTCGAAGGTGAACAGCGTCTCGGCTGCCATCGGTTCGATGGCCACGAGCAGCGAACCTTCCGTGGCGTCGCCGACCGCACCGAAGCTGGCGCCGATGGTGAGTACGTCGCCCAATCCGGAGTCCTCCACTTCGGCCACCAGCTCGTTGGGCAGACCGCCGATGCCGTCGCCCTGCTGCTTGGCCGACACGATGTAGTCGCCGATGAACGACTCGCCGATGGCCTCACGGATCGATGCCTTGGCCGACGAGCCGAGCGTCGCCACGCCGATGATGAGCGACAAGCCCACGGCCACCGCACCGGCCGTGATGGCGGTGCGCTTCGGGTTGCGGGCTGCATTGCGGCCCGACATGGTGCCAGCGGCACCACGGGTCTTGCCGAGGAGAGGAGCGGCCGCCTTGGAGATGGGCGAGGCAACGAACGGCCCGAGGGCGATGAGCGCCACATAGAGGGCGGCAACGCCGACGCCCAGCCATTCAGCGGTACCGGCCAAACCCGCTGCGACCGCGGCCACAGCGACCACCAACGCAACGCCGCCGACGATCTTGCGCTTCAACGACACCGCCGCCCGGTCGATGGCAACATCGCGCATGGCGGCGAGCGGTGGCACCCGACCCGACCGCAGCGCCGGAGCAATGGCGCACACCAGGGTGACGAACACGCCGACCACCACGGTGATGATGAAGGCGCTGCTGTTGATGATGAGGTCGGTTTCACCTGGGCCGAAACCTGCTGCGTTGAGCCCGGTGAGAATGGCCGACGCGAGGCCCACACCGCCCAGGCAGCCGAGCAGCGAACCGCCCACACCCACCACCAGTGCCTCGATGAACAGCGACCTCGTGACCTGCGACCTGCTGGCACCGATGGCCCGCAGCAGCGCGTTCTCACGTTCGCGCTGGGCAGCGCTGATGCTGAAGACGTTGTAGATCACGAAGCTGCCCACGAACAGTGCGATGAGCGCAAAGATCGTGAGGAAGAGGGTGAGGAAGTTGAGGCTCTGTTCGGCCTCGCTCTGGTTCTCCTTGGTGATCTCGGCACCGGTGAGCACCTCGATCTTGTCGTCGCCTGTCGCCGCCACGAGTGCGTCGTGGATCGAGTCGGCCAACTCCTGCTCGCTCTGCGACCCGTCGCCAGCAACGACGATGACGTCGATCTGGTCGGTCTCGCCGAGCACGAACTCCTGCGCCGTCGGCAGCGTGAACAGAGCGAAGGATGCACCGTTGGCACCGTCTTCACCGGCGAACAATGCCAAGCCGGTGACCGTGAACTCACGAGTCGCCTGCTCGGTGGTGACCGACACCGTGTCGCCCACCACCACATCGCCCTTCTCGGCGGTGGCCACGTCGATGACCACCTCATCGGGTGCAGTGGGCCCGCGGCCTTCCTTCAGCGTCCACGGGGAGGGAGCCCCCTCGTGCCACACCCCGCCGAACTGCGGCGGGCCATCGCCGCCGAGGATGTCGCCCTCGGCGTTGGAGATGGCGGCCGTGCCACCCACGTCGGGC
>DMQJ01000239.1 GCA_003455715.1 Acidimicrobiaceae bacterium
GCGATCGGCCTGGGCGCGCGGCCGCCGCCAACTCGGCCATCGCCGCGCCGATGCGATACTGGCTGCCGGCGCCGAGTTGCTCTACCGCACCGATCTCGGCCAGCGTGGCCAAGAGCCGAGCGACGGTGCTTTTCGGTAGGCCCACCCGATCGGCGATCTCGGTGACGCCCGCTGGGCCACCCGCAAGCGAGCGCAGCACGGCGAACGCCCGCTCGATGGACTGCACGGTGGACATGCGCGGTGGCCTTGCTTCGTTCGCGGGCTCAGCCCGGGAACGCTCCCAGCATGCGGGCCGCCGAGAGAGTGTTCTCCAGCAGGCACGCGATGGTCATCGGGCCGGTGCCCCGCGGCATCGGGGTGATGGCCCCGGCGATTGCCTGCACGGCATCGAAGTCGACGTCGCCCACGATGCCTGCTTCCGTGCGGGAGACGCCGACGTCGACGACGCAGGCTCCGGGCTTCACGTGTGCTGCAGTCACCATGCGGGCCTGGCCAGCGCAGGCGACGATGATGTCGGCCTGACGGCAGACGTCGATCATGTCGTCGGCTGAGGTGCGCGAGTGGGCGAGTGTGACGGTGCAGTCGATGCCCTTGCGGCCGAGCAGCAGCACTTGCGGCAGCCCGGTGAGGGTGCTGCGGCCGATGACCGTTGCCCGCTTGCCAGCAGTGGGCACGCCGTAGCGCTCGAGCAGGCGCATCACCCCGAGGGGCGTGCAGCCGACGTGGCCGGGCAGGCCGCGTACGAGGCGACCCATAGAGCGCTCGGTGAGCCCGTCGACGTCTTTCTCCGGGGGAATGAGCGCCAACACAGGTTCGGGGTCGAGCCCCGCCGGGAGCGGCAGTTGGCACAGGATGCCGTGCACCGCCGGGTCGGCGGCCAACGCCGCGACTGCGGCCTCCACGTCGGCCTGGCTGGCGGTGGCGGGCAGTTCGACGTGCTTGCTCACCATGCCGGCCTCGCCGGCCAGCTTGCGCTTGCTGGCCACGTAGAGATGGCTCGGCTTGTCGTCGCCGACCAGCACCGTGGCGAGGCACACGGGCGGGTTACCTGCCGCGTCGATGGTGGCGCGCAGGCCGGCGATGATCTCGCCGCGCAACCGGATGCCATCCATTAGCACGGCGCCACCCGGCGTGCGCTCGAACTCACCAGTGGGGGTAATGGTCATGTCAGCGCCTCCCGGCATCAGGACAACCCGATGATCTCGCCATTGTCGTCGAAGTCGATGATGCTGGCGGCGGGCGCTGCGCCGAGGCCGGGCATCGTGGTCATGTCGCCGCAGATGGGGTACACGAACCCGGCGCCCACGCTGGCCCGTGCCTCGCGCACGTTCACCGTGTGACCAGTGGGAGCGCCCTTCAGCGACGCGTCGGCGCTGATGCTCAGGTGGGTCTTGGCGATGCACACGGGCAAGTTGCCGAAGCCGTTCTTTTCGTAGCGATCGAGCTGAGTGCTCGCTGCCGACGAGTAGGTGACCTTGGCGGCGCCATAGATCTTCGTGGCCACCTTCTCGATCTTGGTCTTCAGGCTGTCGCTCGCTTCGTAGCAGAACTGGAAGTCGCTCGGCTCGTCACAGGCTTCCACCACGGCCTGGGCAAGTTCGGCGGCGCCACGGCCGCCGTCGCTGAAGTGGGTGCTCACCGCCACGCGTGCGCCCACGCTTTCGGCGATCTCGCGGATGGCCTGATGTTCGCTGGCGAAGTCGCCGGGGAAGGCGTTGATGGCCACGACGGGGGAGACGCCGTGCACCTTCACGTTCTCGATCTGCTTGATGAGGTTGGCAGCGCCCGCACGAACGTCGTCGGGGTTTTCGGCGAGCAGGTCGGCGGGCAATGGCTTGCCGGGGGTGATCTTGAACTTGCCACTGTGGGCCTTCAGGGCGCGAACGGTTGCCACGAGCACGGCGGCGTCGGGCACCATGCCCGAGTTGCGGCACTTGATGTTGAAGAAGCGCTCTGCACCCATGTCGGCGCCGAAGCCTGCCTCGGTGATGAGGTAGTCGCCGCCACGGATACCGATGAGGTCGCCGACGATGGAGCTGTTGCCGTGGGCGATGTTGCCGAAGGGGCCGGCGTGCACGATGACGGGTGTGTGCTCGAGCGTCTGCAGCAGGTTGGGCTTGATGGCCTCGCGCATGATGACGGCCATGGAACCGGCGGCCTTCAACTGCTCGGCGGTGACCGGGTCGCCATCCTTGGTGTAGCCCACGACGATGCGGCCGAGGCGGGCGCGCATATCGGCTACGGACGTGCTGAGCGCCAGAATGGCCATCACTTCGCTGGCGGCGGTGATGTCGAAGCCCGTCTGCCGGGTGACGCCGTCCATCTTGCCGCCGAGGCCGACGATGATGTTGCGCAGGCTGCGGTCGTTGACGTCGAGTACCCGACGCCACGTGATGTTGTGCAGGTCGAGGCCCAGTTCGTTGCCGTGATGCAGGTGGTTGTCGACCATGGCCGACAGCAAGTTGTGCGCAGCCGTGACGGCATGGAAGTCGCCGGTGAGGTGGAGGTTCAGCAGCTCCATCGGGATGACCTGGCTGTAGCCGCCACCGGCGGCGCCGCCCTTGATGCCGAAGGTGGGGCCCATGCTGGGCTGACGCAGGCTGATGACGGCCTTCTTGCCGATGTGCTTCATGGCCTGGCCGAGGCCCACCGTGGTAGTGGTCTTGCCTTCGCCGAGCGGCGTCGGGGTGATGGCGGTGACCACCACGTATTTGGCCTTCGGTCGATCAGCCAGCTCGTCGATCGCTTCGAGGCGAATCTTCGCCAGCTCGTCGCCGTGCTGCTCGAGCAGATGCGGGCCGATGCCCATCTGCGCAGCAATGTCGGTGAGCGGTGCCAGCGTGGCGGCGCGGGCGATCTCGAGGTCGGACGGAAAGGACAACGCGGTACCCCCTAGGACGTGTGCGGCGGCGACTGTACCAGAGCGGTTCCGCTTTGTGGAACGAATCCACGATGCGGAACGTGCTGGTCAGGTTGTCGAGCTGTCGTGTGCTTCGATTCCGGAATGCACTTTCGCGGGTCCACCATCACCGAGCCGGCGCGCACCATCGACGTCGTGCACCACACCGATGTCCTGGTGTGTGGGTCCGGCCCCGGTGGGCTGGCGGCTGCACTGGCGGCCGCGCGCTGCGGGGTGAAGGTATGTCTCGTGGAGCGGTTCGGATGCTTCGGAGGCAACATCACCACGGTGGGGGTGGAGGGGTTTGCGTGGTATCGCCACGAACACACCGTGGAGGCTGGTGGCATCGGGCGCGAGTTCGAAGACCGAGCGATCGCCATGGGAGCAGCGGTGCCCGAGAGCCAGTCGCTGTCGCACGAACTCGATGCCGAGGGGTTCAAGGTGGTGGCCGACCGGCTGGTGGAAGAAGCCGGTGTGTACCCGATGCTGCACCGGATGGTGGTGGCGCCGGTCATGGACGGCAATCGGGTGACCGGCGTGATCACGGAATCGAAAGCAGGCAGGGAGGCCATCCTGGCCACGGTGGTCATCGATGCCACCGGCGACGCCGACATCGCCCACCGCTCCGGCGCGCCTACCGCGACCACGCCGATCGAGCACATGCAGGCGGCGTCAGTGATGTTCCATCTCGCCGGTGTCGACAAGCGAGCCTTCCTGGAGGGCGTCCGCGCCGACCCGCAGACATACGGCGACTGGTCCACCGGCGAGTGGCAGATCGAGACCAGCGGCAAGGAGGACGCCATGTTCTCCCCGTTTCTGCACAAGCCCTTTGCGCAGGCCGTGCGCGACGGCGTGGTGCCAGCCCACCTCACCACGCTCTCGGGTACGTGGGGAGCGGTGCACGACACAGGTGAGCTCACGTACATGAACCTCGTTCACCTCGCTGGCTGTGACGGCACCAACCCCGACAGCCTCACGCGGTTCGAGATGGAGGGCCGTCGGCAGGTGATGCATGCGATCGATGCCCTGCGCGCCTATACGCCGGGGTGCGAGGGGGCCCGGCTGCGGAACTTCGGCATGACCATCGGCATCCGCGACACCCGCAAGATCGACGCCGTCTACAACCTCTCCGAGCACGACGTGCGCAACGAGGCACGCTTCGACGACTCGATCGGCATCTACCCCGAGTTCATCGATGGCTATGGCGTGCTCATCCTGCCCACCACCGGTCGGTACATGCACATCCCGTATCGGTCGCTGCTACCCCGCACGGTGCGCGGTCTTCTGGTGGCGGGCAGAGCCATCGGCGGCGACCGCATCGCCCACGCTGCCACTCGCAACATGGCGTGTTGCGCAGTGGCGGGCCAGGGGGCCGGCATCGCGGCGGCGCAGGCCGTGCGGCATGGTGTCGATCTGGCCGAGGTCGACATCGGCGACGTCCACACCGAACTCACCCGGCAAGGGGTCCGCTGGCGCTGACTACAGCACGTGGCACAGCCGCAGCGCGTCGTAGATCGCAGCGTGGATGTTGCGCCCTTCCACGGCGTCGCCGATTCGGAACAGTTGATAGGTGCCGTGTGGATTGGTCGACACTCGCTGTGGGGTGCCGTCGACCAGCGCGACGTAGTCGACCTCGCCGAGGTTCGTCGAGGCACCGACGAGTTCGTGGTACAGGTCGTCGTTGGCGAGTACGCCGTGGTCGCCCACCACGGCATCGACCACGCGTACGTGGGTCGTCGGTGAGTGATCGCTGCCGATGGTGACATCAAGCCGGCCATCGGTTCGCCGACGGATTCCGCGCACCCGTTGGTTGAGCGTGATGCGAGTGTCGGTCTCATTGAAGGCTCGTGCATACGGCACGAGGTTGAGGCCACCCACATCGACGCCCACCGTGCGCTCGGGTGTGACGATCTCGAGGTGCACGCCGCTGCGGGCCAGCAGTTCGGCCGTGGTCATCGCGGAGTGCGTGCCATCGTCGTCGAACAACAGCACGTCGCCCGTCGGTGTGACATCGCCGCCGACGACGTCCCAAGCGCTCACCATGAGATCGTCCCCCTCCTCGACGTGCGGGTTGATGGCGAGCCCGCCGGTAGCGACGATGACGACGTCGGGTGCGAGGTCGGCGATCGTTCCCGCATCCGCGAAGGTGTCGTACCGCACCTCCACACCCAGCCGTTCGAGTTCCGCGACGCGCCACTCGATGATGCCGAGCAGGTCGCGTCGCCGTGGGTTGCGAACCGCCAACCTCACCTGACCACCCGCCCAGGGCATCGCTTCGAGGAGGGTGACAATGTGGCCGCGCTCGCCGCACACCCGTGCCGCCTCCAGCCCCGCTGGCCCGGCCCCGACCACCACCACCCGCCGACTCGTTGCGGCGGGCGTGATGTCGTGTGGCATCGAACCCTCGCGGCCCGTGGCGGCGTTGTGAATGCACAGTGCCTCGCCCGCTTGGTAGATGCGGTCGAGGCAATAGGTGGCCCCGACGCATGGGCGGATGATGGCCTCCTGTCCGAGTTGGATCTTGCGCACGATGTGCGGGTCGGCGATGTGGGCGCGGGTCATCCCCACCAAATCCAACAGCCCCTCACGGATGGCGTGCCGTGCCGTTGCCACGTCGTCGACCTTCGACGCGTGCAGCACGGGCAAACCGGTGCGCGACTTCACCACACCAGCGAAGCCCAGGTGCGGGGCGGCTGGCATGCCGTGGAGGGGAATGACCTCGCTGAGCACCGCATCAGTGACAATGCTGCCGCGGATGACGTTGACGAAGTCGACCAACCCCTCGTCGGTGAATCGCTGTAGTGCGCCCATCGCGTCGTCGAACCCGAGGCCGTCGGCCCGAAGTTCGTCGAGCACCATGCGTACGCCAACGATGAACTCGTCGCCCACCCGGGCGCGGATGGAGCGCAACACCTCCATGGGGAACCGCAGCCTGTTCTCGAAGGAACCGCCGTACTCGTCGGTGCGGTGGTTGGTGGCGGGGGAGAGGAACTGATCGAAGAGGTGCCCATAGGCCTCGATCTCCACGCCGTCCATGCCGCCTGCCTGCATGCGCTCGGCGGCGTCGGCATAGTGGCCGACGATGCGACGGATGTCCCAGAGTTCGGCCTCTTTGGGGTGAGCCCGGTGCGCGGGTTCACGAAGCCGAGAGGGCGCCACCACTGGAAGCCAGTCGTTCTGCCCCCACCCGGTTCGCCGTCCGAGGTGGCTGATCTGGATCATCGCCGCGCACTCGTGCTCGTGGATCTCGTCGGTCATCCGACGAAGCCAGGGCACGATGGCGTCGTCGAAGGCGAAGAGGTTGCCGAAGGCCGGCGGACTGTCGGGGCTGACGATGGCGGTTCCGGCCGTCATCGTCAGTGCCATTCCGCCCTTGGCCTTCTCGACGTGGTAGCGGCGGTAGCGATCCTTCGGCATGCCGTCTTCGCTGTAGGCGGGTTCGTGCGCGCTGCTGATGACCCGGTTCTTCAGCGTGAGGTGTTTCAGCGTGAATGGTTGGAGGAGCGGATCGGTGCTCATCTCTTGGTGCCCCCACTTGATGTCGGGCGATCGCCCCGATCATTCTCTGCCCGACTGTACTCACGCCCGATGACGCCCCTGCTGGTCGAAGCATGAGAGCTGGCAGTCGCCACCAAAGGCGGTACGGCTGTACCAGTTATCTGCTACGGTCTCGCCAACTCGTCCGTCGGTCGGCGCCTAGTTCCGCTCGGTGTCCTCTCGTCGAAAGGGTTGATCGGCTGCGGTGCAGTCACTAAGTTCCGGCCGACGCACACATCGAGCGTCGGCTTCAATGACCTAGGGGGATTCATGAGTGAAGTCAACTTCGAGGGGGCCGGCCGTCCGCTGGGCAAGCTCGAGCAAGAACTGATCAGTTCGTACATGGCGAAGGGGGTGTCGCGGCGCTCGTTCCTCGTCCGTGGTAGCTACCTGGGCCTCTCGGCAGCATTCCTCGGTTCCATCGTGGCCGCATGCGGCGACGACGAGGAAGGCGGTGGCGACAGCGGCGGCGCCGGCGAGGTGAAGGAAGGCGGCACCCTGCGTGTCGCCTCACAGCGCCCCGGTAGCCCGCTCGATCCGGTGGGCATGGACAACCTGGGCACGTACACCGTCGTCTCGACCTGCCTTGAGTATCTGTGCGGTCCGGGCGAAGGTGCCGCACTCGCGCCGATGCTCGCCGAAGAGTGGAGCCCCAACGACGACGGCAGCGTGTGGACCTTCAAGATCCGCAAGGGCGTGAAGTGGCACGATGGTGGTGAGCTGACGGCCGCCGATGTGGTGGCCACGCTCGATCGCTTGTCGGTGGGCAACCTCGCCGCCTACATCGTCGAAGGCGCGGCCACCGCGGTCGACGATTCCACGGTGCAGGTTACCCTCAACGCACCCGACGGCCAGTTCCCGTACCAGTTGTCGGTGTACAACCCGCAGTCGCTCATCACTCCGGCCGACTTCGCCACCGGTACGGTGCTCAACGACCGCAAGACTGGCACCGGCCCATTCAAGCTCGAGAGCTACGACAGCGCCATCAAGGCCGTCTTCGTGCGTAACGACGAGTACTGGGGTGGCAAGCCGAAGCTGGAGAAGGTGGAGTTCATCTTCTCCGACGACATCGATACCCAGATCAACGGTGTCATCGCCGGCGAAGCCGACGCCATCGTTCTCTTCGCTGTCGTTGGTGGCGACGCGCTGCTCAACAACGGCGACGTCACCGTGGAGTCGGTGAAGGGTGCATCGCACCGCCAGCTGTGGATGAACACCCGCGAAGGCAACTTCACCGACGTGCGAGTGCGGCAGGCCGTGGCACTCGGCATCGATCGCCAGCAGTTGCTCGATGTGGTGCTGCAGGGCCGTGGTGTCATCGGCAACGACCACCCGATCGCCCCCACCTACGAGTACTTCGACGCGTCGCAGGCACAGCGCACTCGCGACATCGAGAAGGCCAAGTCGCTCCTCGCCGAGGCCGGCAAGGAAGGCCTCGCCGTCACGATGTTCGTTCCCGACCTGGTGGAGATCCCGCAGCTGGCAGAGCTCATGCAGAGCCAGTTGAAGGAGATCGGCATGGACGTCACGCTCAACGTCATCAGCACCGACACCTTCTACGACAGCTGGTGCAAGGTGTACGACAGCACCAACGAGCCCGCTGGCTGCGATGGTGGCGAAGAGTTCGGCATCGTCGACTACGGCAACCGTGGTACGCCCGACGTCTACCTGGTGAAGGCGTACTCCACCGGCGAGTGGAACTCCGCTCACTACGTGTCGGAGGAGTTCCGAGCCGCCGTGGCCGCCTATCAGGCAGCGCTCACCGTGGAAGAACGCAAGGCTCCCATCGCCGAGATCCAGCGCATCGCCAACGAAGACGTGCCGTACGTCATCCCGTACTTCTACGACTCGCTGTTCGCATACAAGAAGAACGTGGCCGGTATCCGCGCCACCGGCCTCGGCCACTTCTACCTGAACAGCGCCGGCTTCACCAGCTGAGTTCAACCACCGCCTGAGCGGCGGATATCACGTTGCCGGTGCAGCGCTCACACTTGGGCGCTGCACCGGCATTTCCATCGGCACGGAGAGCAACCTGGGGGTGCACCGAGTGCGAAAGTTCATTCTGCAGCGACTCGTTTCAATGCTGGTCACGCTGTGGCTGTTGGCCACCATCGTGTTCCTCCTGGTGAGTGTGCTTCCGGGCAACGTCGGCCGGAAGGTGCTTGGCCCGTTTGCGCCCGAAGCAGAGGTGCAGCGCTACAACCAGGCGATCGGCACCGATCGGCCATTGCTGCAGCAGTACTTCACCTCCATCCGTCGGGCCTTCACGCTCGACTTCGGCAAGTCGTACGGCACCCGCGAAGACGTGCGCGACATGGTGCTCGACGCGCTGGGCAGAAGCGGCAAGCTCGCCCTGCTCGCGTTCGTCCTCACGATCCCGATCTCCATCGTCGCTGGCATCATCGCAGCCCGCCGGCAAGACAAGATCACCGACCGCGTCATCGTCAACGCTGGTCTCGCCTCCTCCTCCATTCCGGAGTTCGTGACGGCGTCGGTGCTGCTGTCGATCTTCGCGGTGCAACTCGGGTGGGGGAAGGCGTTCGCCAACCCGCCCGACAACGCCGGACCCATCGAGCAACTCCAGTACCTCGTGCTCCCCGCCACAGCGATGGCCATCGCCTACTTCGGCTACATCGCCCGCATGACGCGTGCGGGTGTCATCACGGCGCTCCACGCCGACTACACGCGAACAGCCACAATGAAGGGGCTGAGCAAGCGGCAGGTGATGGTTCGTCATGTGCTGCGCAACGCCCTGGCACCCACCATCACCGTCATCAGCGTGCAGATCGGATACCTGTTCGGCGGCATCATCGGCGTTGAGAAGGTGTTCAACTATGCGGGTCTCGGCTCACTGATGCTCGGTGCTGTCGGCGCACACGACGTGCCGGTGCTCCAGGGTGCCGTGATGCTCGTGGGAATGATCTACATGGTGTCGACCCTGCTGGCCGACCTGCTGATCGCCTACCTCAACCCGCGCATCCGATTGGGGGCAACCAAGTGACCGATCATCCGAGCAGCATCGTGGTGCCGGGGCAGATGCCAGACGTGAGCGAGCGCAAGCAGGCTCGTCGCGAAAACTGGCGGCTCATTCGCCGTCGCCCGGCGTTTCTCATCGGCATGGCAATCCTCCTGGTCTGGGTCGTGTGCGCACTGTTTCCGCTCACCATTGCCCCGCACCATCCACTCGACTTCCGGACTGGCCTCAACCAGTCGCCCAGTTGGGATCACCCGTTCGGCACCGACCAGACGGGCCGAGACGTGTTCTCCCGAGTCATCGCAGGCGCCCGCGACATCCTCCGCATCGCCCCGGCGGCGGCTGTGCTCGGCGTGTTGTTCGGTGTCATCCTCGGGATGCTCATGGGCTACATCCGCGGCTGGTTCGACATCATCGCCAGCCGCATTGTCGAGTCGTTCCTGGCGCTTCCCGTCGTGCTCGTCGGTTTGCTGGCCGTCACCACCATGGGTAACTCCGCGTGGGTGGTGATCGGCGTAGTCGCTGCGCTCTTCACGCCCATCGTGGCCCGAACCGTGCGCGCCGCTGTGCTCGCCGAGCGAGAACTCGACTACGTCACGTCGGCGAAGCTGCGTGGCGAATCGACGATGTTCATCATGTTCAGGGAGATCCTCCCCAACGTGATGGGGCCGATCGTGGTGGAACTCACCGTGCGACTCGGCTACGCCGTCTTCACCGTGGCGACGCTGTCGTTCCTCGGCGCAGGGCCGCCGCCCCCGTCGCCTGACTGGGGCTCACAGGTGAGCGACAACTACAGCTCGATCGTGTCCGGCTTCTGGTGGCGGACATTCTTCCCGGCCGGCGCGATCGCCAGTTTGGTGATCTCGGTGAACATGATCGCCGACTCGGTGCAGTCCGTGATGGAGGCGTCATGACCATCGTCGACATGGGCCACGGCGGCGCTCGCTCGGCGACGGCTGGAGCTCCAGCCCTTGAGGTCGACGACCTCAATGTCGTCTACACAGTTCGCGGCATCGATCGTGAGGTGCTGCGAGGCGTGTCGTTCACGGTTGCCCCGGGTGAAGCGTTCGGCTTGGTTGGTGAGTCCGGCTGCGGGAAGTCCACGACGGCCTACGCAGCGCTTCGCTATCTGCCGCGCAACGGCAAGATCGTCAGTGGCTCGGTGCGAGTGGGCGGGCGCGACGTCACGGCCATGTCGGATGCCGCGCTGCAAGAGTTCCGCGCTCGCGAAGCCTCGATGGTGTACCAAGATCCGGCGCAAGCAATGAACCCGACGCTTCGTGTGGGTAAGCAGGTGGTGGAAGCGTTCACGGTGCTCGGGCACAGCGCTCCCGACGCCGCCAAGCTCGCGCTTGAGGCGCTGCGGAAGGTTCGCATCGCCGACCCCGAGCGGGTGATGGATCGCTACCCGTTCCAGCTGTCTGGCGGGATGCAACAGCGAGTGGTCATCGCCATGGCGTTGGCTTGCCACCCCAAGCTGCTGGTACTCGATGAGCCCACCACGGGCCTCGACGCCACGGTGGAGGCCGAAGTACTCGATTTGGTCCGCGTGCTTCGTCAGGAGACCGACGCGGCCGTCTTGATGATCGCTCACAACCTGGGCATCATCCGCTCGCTCTGCGACCGGGTGGGGGTCATGTACGCCGGCAAGATCGTCGAGCAGGGCCCGAGTGCCGAGGTGTTCGACAGTCCGCAGCACCCGTACACCGTGGGTCTGTTGCGCTCGCTGCCTCGGCACGGGGTGCGCAAGACCGAGCGGTCGTTGGCCACCATTCCGGGCATCCTGCCGCTCATCGGTGCACACCTTCCCACGTGTGTGTTCGTCGATCGGTGCCCGCTCGCCGACGACAAGTGTCGCACCGAGGTGCCGCCGGTGGTTGCCCTCGAAGGCGATCCCAACCGCTTCTCTCGCTGCCACCATGTCGACCGCATCGCCGACATTCCCGAGCCGGAGCCGGGCGTTCCCATCACGGTGCTGTCGCCGTCGGCCGATCAACCGGGGGTGCTGGAACTGAGCCACATCTCCAAGACCTTCCGCCAACGCAATCATGCGGTGCCCGCCCTGGTCGACGTGGAGTTGGAGCTTGGCGAGGGTGAGACGCTCGGCATCGTCGGCGAGTCGGGGTCGGGCAAGTCCACTCTCGCCCGAGCGATGCTCGGCATCGACGCTGCCGATGCTGGCGGCGTGCTGGCGCTCAACGGCACCCAGGTACCGCCCTCCACCACCGAGCGCTCCGCCGACGACAAGCGCGCGTTGCAGATGGTGTTCCAGAACCCCGACTCGGCGTTGAACCGGTCGTGGTCGGTTCGGCGGATTCTGGCCCGCAGCGTCACCAAGCTCACCGGCGTGAAAGGCGCAGCAGCCAACAAACGTGTCGAGGCCTTGGCCGCGCATCTGCGCCTCACTCCGAGGCACCTCGACCTCAAGCCGCGGCAGTTGTCCGGCGGGTTGAAGCAGCGAGTGGCCATTGCCCGAGCCTTCGCCGGCGACCCGCGCATCGTGGTGTGCGACGAGCCGACGAGCGCACTCGATGTGTCGGTGCAGGCTGCCATCCTCAACCTGCTCGCCGACCTGCAGAGCGCTGAGCGCACCAGCTACGTGTTCATTACCCACGACATGGGCGTGGTGCGCTACCTGGCCGATCGCATCGCCGTGCTGTACCTCGGCCGGATCCAGGAGATTGGGCCCACCAACGAGGTGTTCAACGGCCCCAACCATCCCTACACCGAGGCGCTGCTCTCGGCGATCCCGAGCGTCGACGGTGAGGAGAAGACGCGCATCCGCCTCGAGGGCGAGATTCCGTCACCGGCGAATCCACCGTCGGGCTGTGTCTTCCACCCTCGTTGCCCGCGCGCGATGCCCGGGGTGTGCGACACCACCGAGCCGCAACTCGTCGAAGTTGCCGCCGGTCACTCGATGCGGTGCCACATTCCGTTCGACGAACTCGGGCGGCTCCAGGGTGTGCCGCTGCCGACGCCCAACGACGACTGAGAGGGTCGGCCCGGCCTGCGGCCGGGTATCACCGACGGCCTCAGCTGCGCATGCGCAGGCCCTCGGGGTCGAGGACCGGCTCCAACTGCAGGTGCGCGGGGCGGCGCTTGCCGATGATCTCGATTTCGAAACCGTCGGTCCCCGGAGTAGCGAGCGCTGCTGGCACGTAGCCGAGGGCCAGCGACACGCCGCTGTAGTGGGCGTACCCGCCGCTGGTGATCCAGCCCACCACCCGTTCGCCTTCTGGGCCGTTGTGCCACACCGGCTCGTCGCCGATGACGTCGGCGGGTGCGTCGGGGTCGACATCCACTCGGAACATCACCAGCTTGCGCTGGGGGCCGCCATTGGCCATCTCGGCCTCCACTGCAGCGCGCCCGATGAAGTCGTGGTCGAACTTGAGGACGCGGTCCATACCGGCCTCGAGCGGCGTGTAGATGGGCCGGAACTCCCGATACCAGGTGCCGAAGTTCTTCTCGAGCCGCATCGTGATGAGCGCCCGGAAGCCGAACAGACGCATGTCGAACTGGCGGCCGGCATCCCAGATGAGGTCGAACAGGTAGCGCTGATACTCGGGGGCGCACCAGATCTCGTAGCCGAGATCGCCCGAGTAGGTCATACGGCTGAGCCACACCGGCGCCATGCCGATGTTCACCTGGCGGAACGCCATGAACGGGAAGTCTTTGGTGGCCAGCGAGGTGTCGGTGAGTTGCTGCAGCACGTCGCGCGAACGCGGCCCGGCCACCGTGAGGCCCACCATGGCCAGCTTCAGGTTCTCGAAGCGAATCTGGCTGCCCTCGGGCAGATGCGCAAGGAACCAGCGAGGGTGATGCACCTCGGCAGCTTGCGAGCCGAAGATGAAGAAGTCGTCGTCGCCGACACGGCTGACGCTGAACTCGCCCTCGATGCGACCCTGCGGGTTGAGCATCGCGGTGAGGTTGGTGCGGCCGATCTTGGGCAGAGCATTGGTGAACAGGCCCTGCAGCCACTTGGCTGCACCCGGCCCGCTCACCCGGTACTTGGCGAAGTTCGACGCTTCGCTGAACCCGACGCGCTCGCGCACGGCCCGGCTCTCCTCGGCAACGCAGTCCCAGGCGTTCGAGCGGTAGAAGGTGACGTCTTCCTTCGGCTCCAGACCTGGCTTCTGGAACCACAGCGGATGCTCCAGGCCCATGCCAGCGCCCCACACGGCATTGTGCTCGGTGAGGCGGTCGTAGATGGGCGTGGTGAGCAGCGGCCGCGCAGCCGGGAGCTCCTCGTTGGGGAACGTGATGCGGAAGCGCCGCGAGTAGTTCTCGCGCACCTTGGCGTTGGTATAGGTGCGGGTCGCCCAGTCGCCGTAGCGCGCCACGTCCATGCCCCAGATGTCGAAACCCGGGTCGCCGTCGACCATCCAGTTCGACAAGGCCAGGCCGACGCCGCCGCCCTGGCTGAAGCCGGCCATGACACCGCAGGCGGACCAGAAGTTGGTGCGTCCGCGCACCGGGCCGACGAGCGGGTTGCCGTCGGGCGCGAACGTGAATGGGCCGTTGATGACGCGCTTGATGCCGACGTTCTCCAACTTGGGAAAATGCCGGAACGCGACCTCCAGCGACGGAGCGATGCGATCCAGGTCGGGCTGCAGCAATTCCTGGCCGAAGCTCCACGGTGTTTCTTTCGGCGACCAGGGCACGCAGGCTTTCTCGTAGGCGCCGAGCACGATGCCCTTGCCCTCCTGGCGCAGGTAACACTCGGCGCCGAAGTCGATCACGTGGCCGATTTCCTTGCCCGCCTCTTTGTTGTAGGCGACGACCTCCGGGATCTCGTCGGTCACCAGGTACATGTGCTCCATCGCCAGCACCGGCAACTCGACGCCGACCATGCGGCCGACCTCGCGCGCCCACAAGCCGCCGGCGTTGACGACGTGTTCGCATTCGACCACGCCCTTGTTCGTGATCACGCGCCATGTGCCGTCGGGTTTCTGCTCCAGCGCCTCGACCTTGGTCTGGATCTCGATCGTCGCACCGCCGAGCCGCGCCGCCTTGGCATAGGCGTAGGTGGTGCCGGACGGGTCGAGGTGGCCTTCGTTGGGGTCGAGCAGCGCGCCGATGAAGTGCTGTTCCTCGATGAACGGGAAATACTTCTTCGCCTCGGCGACCGAGATGATCTCGGTGGCCATGCCCAGGTACCGGCCCTTGGCCACCGTGGTCTTGAGGAACTCCATGCGCTGGGGCGTGTCGGCCAGCATGATGCCGGCGGACAGATGCAGTCCACAGGACTGGCCGGAAATCGCCTCCAGTTCCTTGTACAGGCCCACGGTGTAGCTCTGCAGCATCGCCACGTTCGGGTCGCCGTTGAGGGTGTGGAAACCGCCTGCGGCATGCCAGGTCGAGCCCGAGGTGAGCTGGTCGCGCTCCAGAAGCATCACGTCCTTCCAGCCCTTCTTGGTCAGGTGGTACAGGACGGAGCATCCGACCACGCCGCCCCCGATGACGACGACTTGTGCAGTTGTTTTCACTGTGCAGGTTCCTTCGCGTGTCGTGTTTGCCTTACCGTCCTGTCGAGCGCCGGCCCGCTGCGCGTGTGCCGCCTAGAAATCGGTGGGTGCGCCGCCTTCGGCCTTGCGCCTTGCCACGAAGGCGTCGAGTTCCTCCTCGGTCGCCGCATCCATCGGCGGGCGTTCGTAGGCGGCCAGTTCCTTCTGCCAGACCGCGTTCGCCTTCTGGAACGCGGTCGGGCTGCCGGCCTCCTGCCAGGTCTCGAAATTGCGCCAGTCCGAGATGAGCGGCGAATAGAACGCGGTCTCGAAGCGCTCGAGTGTATGGGCCGTGCCGAAATAGTGCCCGCCGGGGCCGACCTCGCGCACCGCATCCAGCCCCAGGGCCGCCGGGCTCACGTCCAGCGGCGTCAGGAACTCGGCCACCATCTGCAGCAGGTCGACATCGACGATGAATTTCTCGAACGAGCAGGTCAGGCCGCCCTCCATCCATCCCGCTGCATGCATGATGAAATTGCCGCCGGCCTGGATCACGGCCCACAACGAGAACACCGATTCATAGGCGGCCTGCGCATCGACGGTGTTGGCGGCGCAGACGTTGGAGGTGCGGTACGGGATGCCGTACCTGCGGCACAGTTGTCCGCCGGCCAGCACGGCCTTCATGTATTCGGGCGTGCCGAATGCGGGTGCACCGGTCTTCATGTCGACGTTCGACGTGAAGCCGCCGTACACCACCGGCGCGCCGGGGCGCACCATCTGCGTGAACGCGATGCCGGCCAGCGCCTCGGCGTGCTGCAAGGTCAGTGCGCCGGCGACGGTGACCGGCGCCATGGCACCCGACAGGGTGAACGGCGTGACGATGACCAGCTGCCCCATCGACGACATCTGGATGATGCCCTCCATCATCGGAATGTCGAGCTTCAGCGGCGAGTTGGTGTTGATGATCGTGTAGACCGACGGTTCCTCCAGCATCTGCTCTCGGCTCACGCCGCGGGCGATGCGGGCGATCTCGATGCCGTCGACGTTGCGCTCCTTGCCGAGCGAATAGATGTGGAAGGGCTTGTCCGTGAGAAGCGCCAGGTCGCGGATGCATTCGAGATGGCGGATCGACGGGTGAATGTCGATCGGCTCTACCGGGTAGCCACCGGTCGTGTGGATGATGTTGTGGACCTGCGCAAGCTTGATGAAGTTGCGATAGTCCTCCTGGTTGCCCGGGCGTCGGCCGCGGTCGAGGTCGGGGCAGTTGGGCGCAGAGCCC
>DMQJ01000227.1 GCA_003455715.1 Acidimicrobiaceae bacterium
TCATCGCCACCCGCCTTGGCGGCCGCGTCGGCCGCCTCGCCGATGGCCGATGCTCCCGAGCTGAGGCCACTGGCAGCCGTCGCGATGGCATCGGCGACCTCGCCAACCCACGCCGCCTGCGCATCCAGATACACGGGTTGCAGTTCAGTGGTTTTGATCGCGCCGTAGAGCGCGACCAGCCAGTCGGCGGGCGTCGTTGACGGGTCGGTCTTGGCCACATTCGCCAGCGCTGCAGCGGCGGTCACCGTCGCCGCAGTGGCCGAAATGGACGAGCTGCTCGCCACCTGGCGCTTCGACGCCTGGATCGACGCCGCCATCTGCGACTGCAGCGACTGCAGATCACTGAGCTGGCTCTGCAGCCTGGCGAGCAGCGAGGGCAGGTCGCCGAAGTACGCCGCCTGCTGGGCGGCAAGGTTCATGCCTGCGGCCGACAGCGCCGACGCTCCGTCCACCAACGCGCTCTGCGCCTTGATGACAGCCGTCTGCCCATCGACGAGTTTCTTCAAGTCGTCGGGGCTCAGCGGCGACCCGTCGCTGTTGGCGGCCGACGTCTGCACGGGGCTGTCGCCGCTGGCCTTGCTGACCGACTCGACGGTGGCATCCAACTCCTCGACGCCCTCCACACCTTCGACAGCTGCTTCGCTCTCTCCGCCGCTGGCAGCCGCCATCAACAACTCGACGGCCGTCACCGTGTTGGTGGTGTAGGCGTCGAGCAACTGGTTCTGCGCCGTCGTGTACGCCGACTGGGCATCGCTGTAGGTCTTGGCGGCCGCAGCGATTGCACCGGTGGTGGGCATCTGGCTGAGCATCGACTGCACCTGGCTGATGCTGGCGAGAATCGCCTGGCGTCGGGCGCCGATGGTGGCGGCGATGAACTGCGGGTCCTTCAGCAGGTTGGCCGGATCCTGATCGCTCGACAGGTCGAGGAACCAGTTCGACGGCTGCAGATCGACCGGGTAGATGTAGCCGCCGCTCGGCGAGGGGAGCCGCAGGTCGAGCACTTGGTCGATTGCCTCCTGCAGTTCGCCACCGGGGCCTGCAGCGAGCGCCCCAAGGATGGCATCCATGTCGGTGGGTGAGAACGCGGCCAGCAACCGCCCTTCCGCCGCGTCGATACGCGCCAGATAGCCCTCCGCAACACCCTCGTACCACTCGAGGAAGTCCTCCGGGTTGAGCTTTCGACGCTGCTCGATCACCAGGCGATCCCACTCCGCCTTCTTGTCGAGCCACGCCTCGTACAGCGCGAAGTAGAAGCCCTCGATCGTGCCGCTGTAGGGCACGCCTTCCACCACGGCATCGGGCGGGGCAGGGGAAGCGAGAAACTCCCGAAGGCTGTTCTTCATCGCCGGCATCATCGGGGCAAACGTCGGCACCAGGGCGCTGAGGGCCTGCAGGTACTGCGACGACACCCGCTCGCCGTTGGAGCTGCCCGTCACCTGGGCGATGTCGAACATCTGGTCGACCAGGCGCGACTCGGCTGCCGTGACCGTCGCCGGCTTGTTGCCGGTGGTGTCGTAGGCGAAGTCGGACTGGTTCAGCATGGTTCCGGGCATCGTCATGCAGAAGAACTGGTTGGGGTTATTGCCGCCCAGCACCTTCATCAGCTGGGTGTAGATCTGCTCGATCGCACCCGCCTTCACGGAGTTGTTGGGGTCTGTCATCGTTGCCTCCCGTGGTCGTTGTCGACCGACCGTTCGGCCGACAACTCGCAGCGTGCGCCGGGGCGGCGGCCCCGTCTGTGAGGCACCTCACACAGCGAGAGAGATTTCCTCCAGCGCGGCGACGTCGGTGATCGCGACGCGCCCGCGGTGCAGTTCGACGATGCATCGCCGCACCCACACCGACAGCACACGGTTCACCGACTCGCGGCTCACGGCCAGCAGGTCCGCGATCTGCTGCTGGCTCAGGCTGGCCACGTACCGCGCGTCGCACACCTCGGCGAGCAACGCCGCCAATCGCTGCTCGAGCCGGGTTCCCGCCATTGCAACCACTCGGTCGCTCATCCCATCAAGACGACGCATCGTGGCTTGAGCCACTGCCTGCAGCACCGCACCATCGTGGCCGGCAAGGTCGCGCACATCACGACCGGCAACCACCGCCACGTGCGTTGCCCCGAGCGCCCGGAGGCTTGCAATGCGTGGGCTGCGAGTGAACACGCCCACCTCCCCCGCAACCTGCGTCGCTCCGATCACGTTCAGCACCACCGTGCGACCTCCGAGCGTGTCGCGGCACGCCACCAGTGCGCCGGCGCGCACCACGTACAGCGAGTCGCCGTCGTCACCCTCGAAGCAGAGGTACTCACCATCGGCGAGCCGACGCACCGCATGAGGGAGTTGCAGCAGGCGGGCCGCGAGTTCCGCTCCGCTCGACCGGTCGTCCAGATCTCTGTGCGCCATGGGCCCTCTCCTTCGATGTGAGCCGAGGGTGACACGCACAGCGTGCGGCGTCGAGAGAGAAGGGCGCCTGTGTCGTTGGTTTGTCCTTCGGTGTGTCGTGCAACCGACAAACGTCGCCTCGGCGGGGGCGCACTGTGAACGCACCACCTACAGAGGGAGCGAGCGATGGCCAACTACACCTACTTCGTGATGACACCCGGCGCCGACTGGCGGAGCTATGTGCACTACACCGACGGAACAGAGGGCAACTACGTGAAGTTCGGCGACTCCGAACACGACCACGACGACCTTGGCATCCGCAACGCATACCGCACCCACAACCCCGACATCGGTGTGGCAGCGGTGATGCCATCGAGCACGCTCACCAACCCTGGGCTCGGCACCCGCCTGAAGCACGTCATGATCAACGCCGGATGCCAGCGGGTGGAGGGCACGGCCGAGTGGTTCTTCCTGCCGAAGGCGAACGCCCAGAAGCTGTTCGCCGCAATGTCCAAGTGGGACTCGAAGGAGATCACCGTCAACAACTACGCCGCACTCGTCAACGCAGTGGAGAACTCGGTCTGAACAACCGGCCCTCCACAGGGCGTACTGTGCACCACAACTTCCACGCGACGGGGGTCGAGCGATGGGGACTGATATCGACCGGGTGCCGACCAAGGGGCTTGCCCAGGTGCAGCACCGCTTGTATGCACGCACACAGAAGCGTTGGCGAGCGCTGGTGCTGCTGCCACCGCTCGTCGGCCTCGGGTTGATGCTGTGGAGCGCCTCGATCACCAGCAGCTGCCGCGACGTTCACCTTGCGCTGTCGTTCGGCATCAGAGCCGACCGCGTTCGCGAACTTACCGCCGAGTGCAGCGCCAACACCGACCTCACCACATCGCTGCTCGTCGACTCGGCCGCAGCACTGTTCTACGGCATCGGCCTGTCGGTGCTGCTGTTGGTGTGGTGGAAGTACGGCTGGCGCTCAGGCAGCCAACGCACGTTCACGGTCGCCCGCGCGGTGGCGTGGGTGCCGCTCGCAGCGGGAGCAGCCGACATCGTCGAGAACATCGCCGGCTTGTTCGCCACCCCCACCGACATGGGTGTCGAAATCTCCGAAGCAGCCGCCCAGGTTGCTGCCACCGCAGGCATCACCAAGTGGCTGCTCGTCGTCGCATCGCTGTTCGCCGTGGTGCTCACGCTGTACGGGGCCTGGCGGTTCCGCATGCTCTCGCTGAAGGAGAACCCACCGAAAGCCGCCACGGTTGAACGCGTACGCGGTGCCGCGGTGTGTCTCAGCGGAGGGGGTATCCGCTCCGCGTCGTTCGCCTGGGGTGCGCTCACTCAACTTTCCACGGCCCGCGTCTTCCCGAAGTTGCGTTCCATGTACTCGGTGTCGGGCGGCGGCTACGCGGCAACAGCATGGACCGCGTCCACCGGGTTCGACGACCCCGACCAGTTCTACTCGGTGGTCGACGACGTCGACCTCGCGGCCAAGCCCACGGTGCCGTTCCAACACGTGCGTCGTAACCACCAATACCTCGACAGCCGGCGCGGCGGCATTGCCAAGGCGCTCGCCATCACGCTCATCTGCATCGCCGTGAACCTGTCGGTGATCTACGCCGGCATCATCGTGGTCGTCACCCTTCCGGCCTTGCTCAGCGGCAGTCGTTTCGGGGCTGTCGCCAACCGCCCCGCCGACGCGGTCACCGAACTCACCGGGGTGCTCGAAGGCACCATCCGCTCGGGGGCATGGCTGCCGGTGCTGTGGCTGCTCGCCCTTGCCGGCGCAGTGGTGCTGGCATCGTTCGTCATTGCCACCGGTCGCCAACGACGCATCGTGCTCTCCATCGCAGCAGCCATCGCTGGCACCGCGGTCGCCATCTGCGCCATCACCATCGCCCTGCCGTGGGTGGCACACCGGCAGGACGACCTGTGGCGAGCGTCGTGGTGGGCCACCCTGCCCGCTGTGGTCACGTGGGTGGGCGGCCTCATCGCCGCCATCCTCAAGCCCAAGCTCACCACGTTGGCCATCCGGCTCGGCGGGGTCATCGGTGTCGCGCTCATCGTGTACGCGCTCTTGGGCATCATGCGCAACGCAGTGGTGGCCAACTCCAACTGGGCCACCGTGCACTTCGTGAACGCCGACAGTTCAGTCATGGCCTGGCTGATGGTGATGGCCGGCGCGATCGCGTGGTTGGTGGCCATCGACCACACCGGAGTGCAGTGGTGGTCGATGCACCCCATCTACCGCGACCGACTCGCCACCACCTTCTCGATGGCGCGCACCGCCGCCGGCACCATCCACCCGCTGCCCGACCAACAGTGGCCGCGTTGGTCGCAGCTGAACACCACCCAGGTGCGGCCCGGGCCCGAGCACGTGGTGTGCGCGGCCACGCACCGGCATGAGCGCAAGGTGACCGGGCTGCGCGCCGTCAGCTACCGCTTCTCACGCCGCGGGGTTGGCTACTTCGAACCGTGCCTCGACAACGGCACCACCATCGACATCCGTCCGTATCACGCCGACGCTGCATGGCTCGACAAGGCATTCGGTCTCACCCCCGACGCGCCGATGCCGAAGAAGCGGTTCCGCAAACCTCATGCGCGATCGTCGGCAATGGCAGCTGCGGCAATGAGCGGCGCGGCGTTCAACTCGGTGATGGGTCGCCAATCGAAGGGCAGCACCGATTCGCTGCTCGCGATGCTCAACCTGCGGCTCGGTGTGTGGATGCCGAACCATCGATTCGCCACTCACCCGGCCGGCGACCGGCGGGTGCGGTTGCGCCGCAACGTTCCCAGCGACACACCGCGTCCGTTCCCTCGCCCCGGCCTGCGTTACCTGTTCCACGAAGTCATCGGCCACTACGACCTTGCCGACCCGTTCATCCAGGTGAGCGACGGCGGACACTGGGAGAACCTCGGCCTCGCCGAAGCACTCCGCGATCGACACCACACCGTCATCGCCGTCGATGCCACCGGCGGCAGGGTGGAACCGGTCTCCGACGGGCCGGGCGGCGGCGAAGGCTTCGCCTCACTGCACGAAGCGATCGACCTGGCCCGCATGGAACTTGCCACCGAGGTGCGCATCGACATCACTCCGATGCGCCCTGATGCGCGCACAGGGCGCGCGCTGCAGAACTGGGCCAAAGGAACCATCGTGTACCACCGCGACCGCGTCCACGACTGGCGCACCTGCGAGGACGACCCGCGGTGCCCCACCGGCACGCTGCTGTTCGTGAAGTCGGTGGTGTGCGACCGCACGCCGGCAGAGGTGCTCGCCTACGCCAACACCGACCGCGTCTTCCCCGACTACTCCACCGCCGACCAGTTCCTCAACGACGACCAGTTCGATGCGCTCGTGCGGCTGGGCCGATCGGCGATGAAGGACGCGCTGGCTGCCCACCCGATCGACCTCGTCGCGGTACCCCCGGCACACGTGACAGGCTGACGCCGATGGACATCAGCGTGCACCATGCCACTGAAGCCGACCGCTTCGAACTCCGCGTGAACGGCGAACTGGCGGCCTACGCCGACACCCGCCATCTCAGCGACGGCGTGGTGGAGATGCCCCACACCTACACGCTGCCGTCGTTCCGCGGCCAGGGCCTCGCCGCTCAGGTGGTGCGAGCGGCGCTCGACAACCTGGCCGCCGATGGCCATCAGGTGCTACCCACCTGCTGGTTCGTGGCCGAGTTCATCGACGCCAACCCGCAGTACGGTCACCTGCTCGCCAGCAACCGCTGAGCCCTCGCAGCCACCACGGGCAAACGGTGTCGTTCGGCCACCAACGCCGCCTCGCTCACCAGTTCGTCGGCCACCACGGCATCGTCAGCATCGGCGCGGCGACGGAGCAGCTCCGCAAGGTCGAGTGCAGTGCGCGCACCCCAGCTCACCGCACCGACCCGCTCGTTCACTTCCCGCGCGTACTGCATGTCGGCGATGGCGCCGGCAAGGTCGCCGTCGACCAATCTGGTGTGTGCCACATACCGCGCCACCGAGCCGAGGCCCGTGAACCACATGTTGGCCACCTGATCGCGGTACGGCTCGAGCGCGGCCTGCAGCACCAGGGCGTCGTCCATATGGCCCAGCGCCGAACTCACGTAGGCGAGCTGCACCTGAACGGCGAGCCACGTGTGGTGGTGCAACGGGGAGGCCGCCAACGAACGCACGCTCTGGTAAAGGTCGTTGGCCAGATCGGTGAGCCCGACCTCCAGACAGCGGTGCGCAAACGACGCAGCCAACCCGAACGGTTGCGCCAGGCCCAGCCGCCACAACGCGTTCATCGCTTCCACCTGAGCGTCGACCTCGCCGTGCTCGAAATCGACCCAGAACATCTCGCCCGCTCGCCGCAGTGTGGTGTCGGGCTGCATGGCCGTCTTGCCCACGCGATAGGCACGCTCGATGGCGGCAACCCGTGCGTCGCCATCGGCGAGGCGGGCCGCCGACGTGCCGGGCAAGCCC
>DMQJ01000317.1:0-3767 GCA_003455715.1 Acidimicrobiaceae bacterium
ATGGCTGGGGCTGGCGCTGCTGGTCGAAGGAGTTGCCCTCGTGGCGGCGGCCGTACGTGCACGCGACCCCTGGAATGTGGTGTTGCATGCGGTGGCTGTTGCTGCGTTCGGTGGAGCATGGGCAGCGTTCGCGGTGGGCCAGACCGGCTGGTCGTACGAGACCCGTTGGGCGATCACCGCTGTCGCAGCCGGTGGCTGCCTGGTGATCTGCGGTGCGGTGGTGCGCGCTCGCCCGCCGTGGCGGTGGTGGGTTGGCGCGTGGGCCGCACTCGGAGGCATCGGCGTTGCGTTCGCGTCGTTCGCCTCGGCCGGGATGGCGGACCCCGAGATGCTGCAGCAGTGGCTAGTGCTCTCGATGCTCTTGGCCGCAGGCGGTGCAGCGCTGGCCGCGACCGTGGTTCCCGGCATGCGTTGGGCCACCATCGCGCTCGGAGCGTGCAGCGCACTGTGGGCCAACGTGGGGTTCGACCCGACGCCCGCGGTGGGTGTGGCGGTGTCCGCCGGAATCGGTGGCCTCGCCATCGCGAGTGCCCTGGTGCGATGGGCGCAACGAGACGATGCCGAGTGGGTGCTGCCGTTGTTGGCGCTCGGTGCGTTGGCTGGTGGGGCAGCGTTCTTCGAGGCCCTTGAGCCGCTCCCGTCTCGTGGCCTGCTCGTGGTGGTGCTGGCGCTGCTGGCGATGGAGTTCGCAGCGGTCGGGCTGACGTGCGGTTGGTTGAGCTGCGTCATGGTGGCTCCGGTCACGCTGGTCGCTGCATGGCTCACATATGCCAGCGGCGCAGCACTCGGTGACCCGCAGTGGTACACGGTGCCGGTGGGCGTGTGCGTGCTGGTCGACGTTGCGCTGGTGCGGCGCTTGGCACCGAACAGGTGGCGGTACCAACTGCGGCAAGCCCTCGCCCTCGCCGATGTTGTCGGCATGGCCTTGGTGGTCGGTGCTGCGCTGGTTGCCGCTGTGCAGGGCAAGCACTGGAGCGCGGCACTCGCTGTGCTCGGTGGGACGTTGCTGGCGACTTGGGGTGCGATCACCAAGGTGCGCCGGCGGGCTTGGTTCGGCGCGGCCACCGTGCTCGTGGGCGTCACCCTGCTGCTCGGCGTACCGCTGGTGCGCTTCATGCGCACACACGAGGAGCTGTGGAGCGGTGGCGCGATCTGGCTGTGGGTGGCGGCAGGTGGCCTCGTTGCCATCCTCACCGCAACCTTCCTCGAGCAGGGCCGGGTACGCGTGCACCAGGCGGTGCAGAAGCTGCGCGATCTCACCTCCGACTGGGAGTGACCTCGGGCAGGTTAGGTCGCAAGCACCGGCTGGACGTCTAGCGTGTGACACCGCATGTTGATCCTCGGTATCGAGACCGCAACCCAGCAGGTGAGCGTCGCCATCGGCGGCCACGAAGGGGTGCTCGGGCTGTTCGAGGTGTCGCGTGGTCGGCGGCATGCGGAGACGCTCACGCCCGCCATCGAGTTCGTGTGCGCCCAGGCCGATGTGCGCATCGACGAGTTCGGAGCCATTGCCGTCGATGTCGGGCCGGGCCTCTTCACGGGGATGCGTGTCGGCCTCGCGGCGGCGAAGGCAATGGCCCAGGCGTTGCGCATTCCGATGGTCGGCATCAGTTCGCTCGATCTGCTTGCCTTCCCGCTGCGGCACGCCGACCGCACCATTGCCGCGGTCATCGACGCCCGCAAGGGCGAGGTGTTCTACGCGTTCTACAAGCCGGTGCCGGGCGGGGTGCAGCGTGTCACCGAGCCGGTGGTGGGTCGGGTCGACGACCTCGTGGCCGACCTCATGGCTCGCGGGCAGCACGTGGTGTGCGTGGGCGACGGTGCATTGCGCTACCGCGACGACATCGCCTCGGCAGGCGTGCACTGCGACTTCGCTGAACAGTTCCTGCAGTACCCGTCGGCGGCGCCGCTGGTGCAACTCGCCCACGCTAAGGCACTGCGCGAGGAAGGGGTGAACCCGTGGGAGGTGCAGCCCCTCTACCTGCGGGCGCCCGACGCGCAGATCAACTGGAGCACCCGCGCCAGTGGGGCCCCCGGGCAGGGCGGCGGCCGATGAGTGTGCTCGCTCGTTTCCTGCCCCGCCGTGGTGTGCCCACACTGGTGGTGGAGCCCATGCGCCGTCGTCATCTGTCGGGCATTTACCCCATCGAAGACGTGTCGTACCCGAAGCCGTGGACCCCCACGGTGTTCCACAGCGAACTGCAGCAGATGGCCGCCGGCCACCGCAGCTACCTGGTGGCGCGTGAGGGCACGGAGGTGGTCGGCTACGGCGGGATGATGATCGCCGTCGACGAAGCGCACGTCACCAACATCGCAGTCGCGCCCGCGCACCGTCGTCGGGGCCTGGCTACCCGGCTGCTCGCCGAGTTGGCGTGGGACGCGATCGGCCGCGGCTGCATCGGGCTCACCCTCGAGGTGCGGGTGTCGAACGCGGCGGCCCAGGCGCTGTACGCACGGTTCGGCTTCGAGGCCGCCGGGGTGCGCCAGCGTTACTACGAGAACACTGAGGACGCCATTGTCATGTGGTGCCACGGCATCCTCGAACCGCCCTACCGCGCCCGCCTGCGCGACCTGTGCCCGGAGGCTGCCCGATGAAACCGCCCCTCGTCGTCGACGAACGCACGCTGGTGCTCGGCATCGAGACCAGCTGCGACGAAACCGCAGCAGCGCTGGTGATGGGTGGCTACGACGTGGTGTCGTCGGCGGTGAGCACCCAGGTGGATCTGCACGCACAGTTCGGTGGCGTGGTGCCCGAGATCGCCAGCCGCGCCCACCTCGACCTGCTCAACCCGATGATCGCCCAAGCGGTGGTGGAAGCAGGCGTGGGGGAGGAGCGCATCGACGCGGTGGCCTGCACGGTTGGTCCCGGTCTGGTGGGTGCGCTGCTGGTGGGCGTGTCGGCAGCCAAGGCGTTGGCACTCACCTGGGGCGTACCGTTCGTTGGCGTCAACCATATGGAGGCGCACCTGTACGCGGCCTTCCTCGAAGACCCCACGTTGGAGTTTCCGCTGGTGGTGATGTTGGTGTCGGGCGGCCACACGATGCTCGTCGAGATGCAGGGCCACGGCCAGTACCGCATGCTCGGCCAGACCATCGACGACGCCGCGGGTGAGGCGTTCGACAAGGTGGCTCGCTTCCTGGGGCTCGACTACCCCGGTGGCCCTGCCATCGACCGTGAGGCGGTGCACGGCGACCCGGAGGCCATCGCCTTCCCGCGGGCGATGCTGCACGACGGGCTCGACTTCAGCTTCAGCGGGCTGAAGACCGCGGTGATGAACTACGTGCGCAAACATCCCGACGTGTCCACCGCCGACGTTGCCGCCTCCTTCCAGGCGGCGGTGGTGGATGTGCTCGTGGCCAAGGCTCGGCGCGCTGCCGAAGCCGTCGGGGCGCGCGGGCTGGTGCTCGGCGGCGGTGTGGCGGCCAACTCGCTGCTGCGTGAACGCTTCCTCGGCGAGTGTGCGACGGCCGGTATCCGGGGCTTTCTCCCCAGCCGGGCGATGTGCACCGACAACGCGGCGATGATCGCTGCTGCCGGATGGCATCGCCTGCGGTCCGACGGGCCGACCGCGCTCGATGCTGGGGCCTACCCCAACCTGCGATTGCCGCTGCTGGCATGAGTGGGCTGCCGTGAGTGGGCTGCCGTGAGTGGTCGCCTCGACGTGTTCGTCGTCGCCACGCCCGGGTTGGAGGCGTTGCTGCTCGACGAGTTGACCCGCCTCGACGTGAAGCCCGCCAGGGCCGTGCGCGGCGGGGGGGGGGGGGGG
>DMQJ01000317.1:3958-4192 GCA_003455715.1 Acidimicrobiaceae bacterium
CCGCCAGGGCCGTGCGCGGCGGGGTGGAGTGTTCGGTCACCTGGCCGCAGGTGTGGGCCGTGCATCTGCGGTCGCGGTTGGCCACTCGTGTGCTCGTTCGAGTGCAGCGGTTCCGGGCCACCACGTGGGCCGAGATGGAACTCGGTCTGCGGCGGGTGCCGTGGGCGACGTGGCTTGATCCGTCAGCGGGGGTCACCGTGCAGGCGACGTGCAACAAGGGTTCGGCGCTGTACC
>DMQJ01000317.1:4399-4955 GCA_003455715.1 Acidimicrobiaceae bacterium
CTCCGGTGCGGTGGAAGAGCGGGTGGCGGCGGCGCTCGGTCGCCCCGCTGGCGAGCAGGTGCTGATGGTGCGCATCCTCGACGACGTGGTGACCGTCAGCCTCGACGCAACCGGCGAGGCGCTGTTCAAGCGCGGCTGGCGTGGCCCAGCAGGCAAGGCGCCGTTGCGTGAGACGCTCGCCGCGGCGCTGGTGCTGGCCTCCGGTTGGGACCGCAAGTCTCCGTTGGTCGACCCCTTCTGTGGCTCGGGCACCGTGGCCATCGAGTCGGCGTTGTTGGCCCGCCGCATGGCGCCCGGTCGGCACCGCGGGTTTGCCTTCCAGTCGTGGCCGTCGTTCTCCGGTGCCGCGTGGGAGCGGTTGTTGCGCGGCGCCGACGGCGATGTCGTCGAGAAATGCCCGCCCATCATTGCGTCGGACCGCGATGCCGGTGCCGTGGCGGCGACGCTGGCCAACGCCGCGGCCGCAGGCGTGGCATCGAACCTCGAGGTGGTACAGCGCTCGGTGAGCGATCTGGTGCTGCCCAGCCGGAAAGGCTGGCTGGCCACCAACCCGCCG
>DMQJ01000317.1:5139-5796 GCA_003455715.1 Acidimicrobiaceae bacterium
GGCTGGCCACCAACCCGCCGTACGGTCAGCGAGTGGGTGGCGAGCGCAGCGGCGGCGACGTGCGCAACCTGTTCGACCGCTTCGGTGCCGTGCTGCGCGAGCGAGGGATTGGGTGGAAGGTGGCGGTGCTGGCATCCGAGGACACCCCGGTGACCCGCCTCGGCCTGTCGTGCACCTCGGTGCTGCACACCACCAACGGCGGCATCTCCGTCGACGTATGGACCGCCGACGTGCCCGCCTGAGCTGGCGCCCGGCCTTCCGTCCCCCGCCCTTTGGTGGGGTGCTGTGGGCCGTCGACCTCGGCCTTGGCCTCGGCCTGAGGTCCGGGTGCGGCGCTCGATCCTTCACCCGGTTCGCTGTTCACCTCGTTTCGATTTCGATTTCATCCGGGTCAACGAAGGGCGCTCAGCCGCTACCGCGGCCGCTGCAGGTGGTCGAGACAACCCGACTCAGGGTGGGGGCCGCAGACGCTCGTCCTCGACCGCAAATCGAAATCGAAACGAGGTGAACAGCCGGTGGCAGGGTGGCAGTGCCCCGGCGTTGCGCCGGAGTTTGCCGACCGAGCGATCTCGCTGTGCCTCTATTGGTTGTGAACGAGTCCCATCACGACCCCGTCGCTCCGCCCCAGGAACAGCCCAGCGTCTTCCTCCCGCCGGT
>DMQJ01000317.1:5990-11402 GCA_003455715.1 Acidimicrobiaceae bacterium
CCTCCCGCCGGTCGGCCCGATTCGACCGATCGACATCCGCCGCGCCGTGCTGTCGGTGTTCTTCCTCCACGACGGTGGCCCGCTCACCGTGGCCGAGGTCGTGGCGGCGACGAAGCGGCTCGCCGGGCTCGACCTCGCGGTCCTCCCCGGCGTGCCGCCGCATCGGCGAGTGAGTGACATCCTCCGCCATCAGGTACGTTCGGGTCGGGCTGAGGTGGTGGCCCGTGGCACCTACGTTCTGCAGGTCGCAGCGTTCTCCACCTCTACTCGCTGGCGATGCCTGCACTGGCAGCGGGTGACCGACGTTCGGAGTCGCCTGCTGTCACCGCCGCTACCGTGACTGCTCGTGCAGTTGCAGCTCGGATCGTTCGCCCTCGTGGCTCCGGTGGTGCTCGCCCCGATGGCGGGGGTCACCAACGCGCCGTTCCGGGCGATGTGTCGCGAGTTCGCCCCCGGCCTGGTGTACGTCAACGAGATGGTGATGGCGGCAGCCGTGCTGAACCGCAACCCGAAGACCGAGCGGATGATGACGTTCGGACCCGACGAGCAGCCGCGCAGCCTGCAGTTGTACGGCAGCGACCCGCGCATGGTGGGCGAGGCCGCTCGCCTGTTGTGCGCCGAGGGGCGGGTGGACCACCTCGACATGAACTTCGGCTGCCCAGCCGCCAAGGTCACCCGCAAGGGTGGCGGTGCTGCGGTGCCGGCCAAGCCCAACCTGCTGCGGGCCATCGTGCGCAACGTGGTCGCCGCGGCCACGCCCTACGGGGTGCCCGTCACCATCAAGTTCCGTATGGGCTTGTTCCCCGGCCTGCTCACCCACGTGCAGACCGGTCGCATCGCCGCCGAGGAAGGGGTCGCGGCCATCGCCCTGCACGCCCGCACCGCCGAACAGCACTATGCGGGCACCGCTCACTGGGACGCCATCGCGGAGCTGAAAGCTGCAGTGCCCGAGATTCCGGTGCTCGGCAACGGCGACATCTGGGAGGCCGCCGACGCGGTACGAATGATGCGCGAGACGGGCTGTGATGGCGTGGTGATCGGTCGCGGTTGCCTCGGTCGGCCGTGGCTGTTCCGCGATCTCATCGATGCCATCAACGGTCGGCCGGTGCAGGCCGCGCCAACGGTGGGTGAGGTCGCGCTCATCATGCGCCGCCACGCCGGGCTGCTGGCCGCGCACCTCGGCGAGAACTTGGCCATGCGCGACTTCCGCAAGCACACGTCGTGGTACTTCACCGGTTACCCGGTGGGTGGCGAGACGCGCCGCCGATTCGCCATGGTGAGCACGCTCGCCGAACTCGACGACCTCATCGCCACCCTCGACCCCGACGTCACCCTCATCGCTGGCGGCGAACGAATTCGTCGGGGGCACACCAACGGCCCCATCCGCGTGGCCCTGCCCGACGGCTATCTCGATCGACTCGACGACATGACCATCCCCGACGACGAGGCCGAGATGGCGGTGAGCGGCGGATGAGTGGCGCCGCACGCGTCGTGCTCGCCTCCAGTTCACCGCGGCGCCGCGAACTGCTCGAGCGCCTCGGCCTCACCTTCCGCATCGCCAGCCCCGACATCGACGAGACACCACTGCCGGGCGAGTCTCCGATCGCGTACGTCACCCGCTTGGCGGTGGAGAAGGCCCATGCGGTGGCAGCGGCCGACGACGAGTTGGTGATTGCCGCCGACACCACGGTGGAGGCCGACGGGCTGATCCTTGCGAAACCCAACGAGGCCGCCGATGCCCACGCCGCGGCCGTGGCGATGCTGCGCCGACTGTCAGGACGCACGCACGCCACCCATACCGGTGTGGCGGTGCGACTCGGCGATCGCACCGAGCACGAGGTGGTCACCACCGAGGTCACCTTCGTCACCCTCTCCGACGCCGACATCGAGTGGTACATCGCCACCGGCGAACCGCTCGACAAGGCCGGTGCCTACGCCGTGCAAGGAGCCGGAGGTGTGTTCGTCGAACGCATCGACGGCAGCGTGAGCAACGTGGTGGGTCTGCCGTTGCACACCGTGGCCCGCCTTGCTGCCGGGCTCGGCGTGTCGCTCACCCGTTGAAGTCGAAGCCCTCGTCGTCGCGGGTGTTGGCCAACACCTCACGCCACTCATCGTCGGTCGCTTCACGCACCGACTCGGCCAACGCCAGCCCGTCTGCTTCCGAGCCGGTGCCTGCCAGCATCACCAGTCTCCCGCCCTCCAACCATGCCACCACGGTGAGCTCATCGGAGAACTGGTCGGTGGTGTTGACACCTACCAGCGCTGGCTCGCCGTGCACCTTCGCCGAGGCGTTGATGCCGGCGACGAATTGCACCAGAGCGAGTGCGTCGTCGCTGGCGATGTCTGACGCCAGGCACCATCGCTCAGGGGCGTCGTAGCAGACAGTGGGCCCGGGCCCCCACGGCACGTCGGCCACGGCAAACAGCAGGTCGAGGACCGCTCGGTAGTCGCTGAACGAGCCGATCGGCTCCATCCCCTCCACCACGCGCCGGTCGGTGACGATGGTGACGTCGCCGTCGATGCGCACTGCTTCGGCGAACGCCAGCACCTCGTCGTCGCTGAGACCGACCGCACCGACCGAGTAGATCAGTCCGTCGATCGGACCGAAGTCGACGACGGTGAGCGCACCCGTGCGCTCGATGGTGCCCGCCACGCCTCGCACGGTGATCGCCGCGGCGGTGTCGGTGCTCTCGGGATCGGAGTCGCCATCGTCGACCATCGCGAACGCCGCTACCCAACGGCCGAACTCGGCAGCTTCCTCCTCGCTCATTGGGAGCCGGGCACCCGGCTCGGCGAAGAAGTAGCCCACCGGGTCGTCGCGATTCTCGAAGAACGTGTTGTCGGTGTTGTCGCGGTAGCGAACGGAACCGGGCGCATCGGCGATGACCAGCCGATCGGAGAGGGTGACGTCGCCCCCGGAACTGTCGAACGAGAGGGGACCGTCGTTCTGCCACGGCGCCCACACGAGGACGCCGGCCACCAGCGTGCCGAGGGTCGCCAGAACGGCGGCGCCGATGAGCCACCTTCGTCGTGGCCGCGCCGTCGCAGCATCGCCGACGTCATCGGGTTCGGAGGACGGAGTTGTGGAACCGAAGGCGTCGAAGTCGGGTTCGATCAACTCGATCTCATCCGGGTCGATCGGGCCCCACTCGTCGCGCACGGGACCGAGTCTCCCACGGTGTTCCGTGGTCGGCTATTCGGCCGCGGCGACCGGTCCGAACGCTTCGGTGCGCACCACTGCCACCGTGAACGGGGCGTTATCGAACGGACGCACGAAGGTGAGTTCGTGTACCACCCCGTCGCCGTCGACCACACGTGTCACCCGCGGCGCCGATGTGTCGGGTGCGGCGACGAACACGAAGGTGGCTCCCGGCACAACCACCACGTCGAGGGCTACGGCGGTCGACGCCAAGGCCAACTCTTGCGGAGCGGGCACCGAGGCCGACCGGGACGGGTCGCCGGGAAGGTCCCACCACCACAGGTACTCGTCGCGGCCCGCCCGCACCGCTGACTGAACGCCGGCACGCCACGGCCCCCCGCTGGGTGCCAACCCGCTGGCGGTGACGACGTAGTCGCCCAGCCGGTAGTCGGGGCGCGAACCGTAGAGCAGGGCCCGCCACTGCTGTGCGTCGGCCACCCGCACCTGGTCGACGATGGCGCGCAGATCGGCGGAGGGAATGGCGGTCGACAGCAGCGTGGCGATGCGGCCTTCGTGCTCCCAGGTGACGTAGAACTCGCCGGAGGTCACCAAGCGCCCAGACGTGGTCTCGCCGCGTTCGAGCTGGACGGAGAGCGCGGTACGACCGGCGGAGCCGTCGGCGAACTCACCTTCGCCGACCCGCAGCACCACCTCGCCCCCCGAGGGCGTGAGGTAGCGCATCGCGCTGCGGCCCTCACCGAACAGTTCGTCGTACACGCTGGCGCCGCGAACGATGGGTCGGCCCGCCCCGGTTTCTGTCGCCACCTGCGACACCGAGTCGGGCCCGCTCGCAGGGTCGAGGGCGCTCACCACGGCTGCCAGGTCGGCGTCGCGGAATCCGAATGCGTGCAGCATCGCCCACCGTTCGCCCTCCTGTCGGGAGGCGACGGAGATCTGTTCGCCGTCCACCCTGGCTCTCGACAGGTCGGCGACCTCGACCGGGTCGCGACCAACGGCCGCCACCAAGCGGCGTTCCCCGCCCACCACGGCATGGGTGCGTTGGCCGGTGCCGGTTTCCACCAGCATCCACCGCCTCCCGTTGCCGGTAGCCCACAGCCGCACCTCCTGGCCTGCAGGCGCTGGGCTGAGGATGTCGGCGCTGTACAGGCGCAAGCCGACCGCCGTTGGGTCGGCGATGAACTGACGGTTGGCGAGCGCCGGGTCGACGGGTGACAGCAGCGGTCGTGTGGTGCTGGGAGCCGCGGTGGTAGCGGGTTCCTCCGGCCGGTCGGCGCGGCGTCCACCGTCGTCGGTGATGATGGCCACGGTGATCGCCGCCGTCAGCATGGCCGCTACCGCCGCAAGGGCCACCCCGGTGGCCCGACCCGGTGCAGGTGGTGGGAGCTGATCGTGCCCGTCGTCGGCCCACTTCTCCGGGGACGGTTCCACGGAGGGGTCGAACACTTCGATCAGCTCGCTCCCCTCGTTCGGTCGGCGGCGTGGTCCCATGACTGCCCAGTGTGTCAGCCCGTCGACTGCCCGTCGCCCCGAGTCGTTAGCACTCTCGGCTCCCGGTTGCTAACAGCGCCCTGCGTCGCGTAACCTTGGCACTCAACCGGGCCGAGTGCTAATCGCCGGCCTGTTCATCATCAACCCACGAGTGCTCTTGCCAACGGAGGCCGCACCCATGAACCTCAAGCCCCTCGATGACCGCATCGTCGTCAAGCCCAACGAGGCCGAGCAGACCACTGCTTCGGGCCTGGTGATCCCCGACACTGCCAAGGAGAAGCCGCAGCAGGGCGAAGTGCTCGCCGTCGGCCCCGGCCGCTGGAGCGACGACAAGGGCGCCCACAGCCCGCTCGACGTGAAGGTCGGCGACACCGTGCTGTACAGCAAGTACGGCGGCACCGAAGTCACCGTGGAGGGCAAGGATCTGCTCATCCTCACCAGCCGCGACGTGCTCGCGATCGTGCAGAAGTGAGCCGCTGAACCAACATGGCAAAGCAACTGAAGTTCCACGACGAGGCGCGCCGCGCCCTCGAAGCGGGCGTGAACAAGCTGGCCGACACGGTCAAGGTCACGCTCGGGCCGAAGGGTCGCAACGTCGTCCTCGACAAGAAGTTCGGCGCCCCCACCATCACCAACGACGGTGTGTCCATCGCCAAGGAAGTCGAACTCGACGACCCGTTCGAGAACATGGGCGCCCAGCTGGTGAAGGAAGTCGCCACCAAGACCAATGACGTCGCGGGTGACGGCACCACCACCGCCACCGT
>DMQJ01000317.1:11605-15003 GCA_003455715.1 Acidimicrobiaceae bacterium
GCCGGTGACGGCACCACCACCGCCACCGTGCTCGCCCAGGCCCTCGTCGGCCACGGCATGCGCAACGTCACCGCCGGCGCCAACCCGATGGGCCTGAAGAAGGGCATCGAGAAGGCCGTCGCCGCTGCCGTCGAGAGCATCAAGGGCCAGGCCGTCACGGTCGACGACAAGGAGCAGATTGCTGCGGTCGCCACCATCTCGGCTGCCGATGCCGGCATCGGCTCGGTCATCGCCGAGGCCATCGACAAGGTGGGCAAGGACGGCGTGGTGACGGTGGAGGAGAGCAACACCTTCGGCACCGAGCTCGAGTTCACCGAGGGCATGCAGTTCGACAAGGGCTACCTGTCGCCGTACTTCGTGTCGGATCCCGAGCGTCAGGAAGCCGTGCTCGACGATGCCTACATCCTGTTCAACTCGGGCAAGATCAGCACCGTCCAGGCCCTGCTGCCGTCGCTCGAGGCTGTGATGAAGACCGGCAAGCCGCTGCTCATCATCGCCGAAGACATCGAGGGTGAGGCCCTCGCCACCCTGGTGGTCAACAAGATCCGTGGCACGTTCAACGCCGCCGCGGTGAAGGCCCCCGGTTTCGGTGATCGTCGCAAGGCGATGCTGCAAGACATGGCCGTGCTCACCGGTGGCCAGGTCATCAGCGAGGAAGTCGGCCTGAAGCTGGAGAACGTCACCCTCGATCTGCTCGGCCGTGCCAAGCGCGTCATCATCACCAAGGACAACACCACCATCGTCGATGGTGCGGGCGACCACGATGATGTCGCTGGCCGGGTCAACCAGATCAAGGCCGAGATCGACAACACCGACTCCGACTGGGACCGCGAGAAGCTGCAGGAGCGCTTGGCCAAGCTGGCCGGCGGCGTGGCAGTCATCAAGGTCGGCGCCGCCACCGAGGTGGAGCTCAAGGAGAAGAAGCACCGCATCGAAGACGCCGTGTCGGCCACCCGTGCAGCCATCGAGGAAGGTGTGGTCGCCGGTGGCGGCACCGCCCTGGTGCGTGCGCGTGCGTCGGTGAAGGCCGTGGTCGATTCGCTCGTGGGCGATGAGGCCACCGGTGCTCGCACCGTGTACGACAGCCTCACTGCCCCCGCTCGCCTCATCGCCGACAACGCCGGCCTCGAAGGCGCCATCTGGGTGCAGCAGGTGGAGGCGGCCAGCGGCTCGATGGGCCTCAACGCGGCCACCGGCGAGATGATCGACCTGGTGAAGGCCGGCATCATCGACCCCGCCAAGGTCACCCGTGCAGCGCTGCAGAACGCGGCGTCGATCGCGGCCCTGGTGCTCACCACCGAGTGCCTCGTTGCCGACAAGCCCGAGAAGGCTGCTGCCCCCGCGGGCGGCGGCATGGGTGGCGGCATGCCCGGCATGGGGATGATGTAAGCCTCACGCCATCGTGTGCTGAACGTGTGGACGACCCCGGGTGCTACGGCCCCGGGGTCGTTCCCATTTTCGTCGTGACTCGCCGACGTCGACTGGCTCTGCACTAGCGGCCGGCGGTGGCCAGTAGCTCATCGAGGGGCACGATGTGGGCGCGCCAGGACAGGGGGGTGCCGTCGGGGCGTTCGTGGTGCCAATGGCCTTTCAGGTCGCGCCAGGTGCGGTAGCCGCGGGTTTTCCATCGGTTGTGGTGGCCGCAGATGGGGGCACCGTTCGAGGGTGAGGTGGGGCCGGCGTTGGCCCAGGGGATGAGGTGATCGGCTTGGCACTCGGTGGCCGGGCGGGTGCAGCCGGGCCAGATGCACGTTCGTTCGCTGAGCAGGATGGCGTCGCGGACGGGGCCGGTGAAGAGCCGTTGCTTGCGGCCGACATCGACGATGACCCCTGCGGAGTCGACGACCATGCGGCGGACGTGACCGGTGAGCGCTGCGGTGAGCATGTCGTGCGGGTCGATGATGGTGCCGTCGCTGGTGCGGCAGGCATGTGCGGGGTTGTTCGGGTCGAGCGGCTCGGGCTGGGCGCCGCACGCCTTCGCCAGCTCGTGCTCGAAGCGCTCGAGCCCGACCACGATGTTGACGACGGTCGTGGGCGAGGTGCCGGTGGCGCCGGCGCTGTTGCGGGCGGCTGCGGCTTCGAAGATGGCGTGGAGCGCATCGAAGCGGCGCTGTTGGTCGGTGCGGGCCAGCAGGTTGGGGTGCATCAGATCGCCGTGCTGGGCGACGCCTCGGTTCCAGTCGGCTTCCCACTCGGTGCGTGTGTAGGCATCGAGCACCGCCTTCATTGCGGTGCCGGCCGCGACACCTCCGCAAGCGTCGAGGAACGACCGTTCGCCGATGAGCGAGAGCGACGCCTTGCGGTTGCGATGTGCGTGTTCGTGCCGGTCGCCCGCCCCGTCGGCGTCGGCCAGCGACTCCCACTGGGCGAGGAACATGCCGTAGTCGGCGGCGGTGAGCTCGAGCGCCTGGCCGAGCAGGATGCGGACCGTGTCGTCGTGGAGGTGCGCTTGCACCCGAGGGTTGGCGACCACGCCTGCGAGGGCGTGCATCTGGGCGACGCCGAGCCGACCCTCCGCGGCAACGGCGGCCACCTCGGGAAAGCGCCCGAACAGGTTGCCCACCCGCACCGTGCGAGCAGCCTCCGCCGCCGCCATGTTGGTGGTGGCCATCAACCACGCCTTCACCGTGCGATGCCCATCGACGAGGTGGGCGCCCGAACGGCTGACCCGCCACGCCATCATGGCCACCCGGGCCACGCTGCGAGAGCGCTCGCGCTCGACCTCGAACCCGAGCAACCCGAGCGCGGCGGGCGACAACATCGCCAACTCGTCGACCTCGGGCAGCTCCCACGAACGCATGTACGAATCATCGCACAGGGGTGTGACAGAGTACGGCGGGCCATTGCTGGTGGATATGCAACGAGGTTGAGGTACCAGCCCGCCAACGTTGAGTACATCGACGGATAGCGGCTGAGTGGCGTTGTGCTCTTCAATGCCGGTCATGACACGAATCACCGCATCGCACCGGGCCGCATCGTTGGTCGTCGCCTGCGTGGCCCTTCTCGCTGCGGCAGGCTGCAGCAGCGACAGTTCGAGCAGCGGCGCAGCGGCGTCGTCCACGGCGGCGTCCACGGCCACCTCGATCGACCCCGCCGTCTCCACCACATCAGCGCCCGCCGTCGACGAGTCGACAGTTCCCCCGGCCAGCAGCAGCCCGACCACGGTGGCTGCTTCGTCGCCGAGCACTGCGCCGGCGAGCACCGCGACGACTGCGCCGGCAAGCCCGCCGACCACCGCCGGCTGTCGGCGTCTGGAAGAACTGGAAACCGGTCCGTTGGGCTGGGAGTGGCCCGACGGTCTCGTGGTGGGCGTTGGCGACTGCGGCCCGCTCGTGGAACTCATCCAGAGCATGCTCGTCGAGCGTGGCTACTCGATCGCCGTCGATGGTCAGTTCGGC
>DMQJ01000471.1 GCA_003455715.1 Acidimicrobiaceae bacterium
CACGGCGTCAGGCACCTGGCTTCGCGTGCCCGTCGCTGGGCGCGGCACCGTGCCAGCCACCGGCGCCGTAGCCGTCGCGGTGAACGTGACCGCAGTGGGGGCAGCCGGTGTGGGCTATGTGACCGCCGCTGCTGGCGGGGCCGCCCGCCCACCCACCAGCACGGTGAACACGGCTATGGGTGCGCCAGCCGCCAATCTTGCTGTGGTGCCGCTCGGCAGTGGCGGCGCGATCGATCTGCATGTGAGTGGTACGTCGACGCATCTGGTGGTGGACGTGGTGGGTTGGTTCGGGCCGGGCGATGCGGTGTCGAGCATCACGCCGGCCCGCCTGATGGACACCCGCCCCTTCGGAGCGACGACCGATGGGCAGCACTCGGGTAGCGGCGCGCTGGGGGCGGCGGCCACCACCACGGTGACAGTGACCGGCCGGGGCGGCGTGCCCTCGAGCGGTGTTGGTGCGGTGGCCCTGAACGTGACGCTGGTGAACCCGACCGCCACCACATGGACCACCGTGTATCCGGCGGGCCGAGCCCGGCCGACCGCGAGCAACCTGAACGCGCCCGCGGGCCGCACCACGGCGGCATTGGTGATGGTGCCGGTGGGGCCCGGTGGCCAGGTGACGATCTACCACCATGTGGGCAGCAGCCACATGGTGGTGGATGTGGTGGCATGGTTCGCCGGCGAGCCGTTGGCGCCCACCGTGCCCCAGGTGCCGTCGGGTCGGCCCCGCATCTATCTTCCGAGCGAACTGCCTCGGTTGCAGGCGATGGTGGCGTCGTCACACCCGGCTGCCACGCGCTTCCTCACGCTCATGCAGAGCCGCCGATCGTTGAGCTACAGCCAGTTGCGCAACAGCGGCTACAGCATGTGGCAGTTCGCATTGGCGGCACACCTCACGGGCGACATCACGTTCTGCAACTTCGCCGTGACGGGCGTGGAGCAGTGGGTGGCCGCGGAGGAGGCTCGTATCGCCAGCGGCGGTCGGGCCGAGGTCGCAGGCGACAGCTACCTGGAAGTTGGCTACTACGTGGGCGACGTGGCGATGGTGCTCGACTGGTGCCACGGCGGCACGACGGCTGCGCAACGTGCGAGATGGCTCACCTACGCCGATCAAGCGGTGTGGAACGTGTGGCACCCCGACGACGCCACCTGGGGCGGACGGAGCTATCCGTGGAGCGGCTGGTCGATCGACAACCCGAGCAACAACTACTACTACTCGTTCCTCCGGGCCACGATGCTGCTCGGTATTGCCGGACGAGGCGAGCTGGCCTCGGCCGACGGCTGGCTGCAGTTCTTCCGCACCGACAAGATCGCCGGGCAGTTGGTGCCGACGTTCGAACGCGACCTGCAGGGCGGCGGCTCGCGAGAAGGCACCGGCTACGGCACCGCGATGATGAACCTGTGGGAGTTGTACGACCTGTGGGCGACGACAACCGGCGAAGACATCAGCGCGCTCACCGGCCACACGCGAGCGTCGCTGGTGCACTTCCTCCACTACGTGCTGCCCACTGTCGATGGCGTGTCGCTGAACGGCGACCACTCTCGCGACCAGACCGGTGAGTTCTTCGACTACCACCGTCACTACGCCCAGGCCGCGGCGTCGCTGTTGCCGGCGGGCGACCCGCTGGCCGCGAGGGCCCGCTGGCTGGTGGCCAACAGCAGCGTCCCGCAGATGACCACCGGCTTCATGTACGTGCACGACCTGCTGTACGCCGACCCCGCCACCGTGCCGCAACCCCCTACTGCGATGAACACCGCGTACTACGCCCCCGGCATCGGGCAGGCCTACATGCGCAGCGGGTGGGGTAACGGCGCAGCCTGGATGAACGTGACGGCGGGCCCCTACACCGAGAGCCATGCCCACCGCGACCAGGGTTCGTTCCTGATGCACCAGGGCGAGTGGCTGGCCTACGACCCCAACTACCACTCGCACTCGGGCATCGAGCAGGAGGAGACGCTGCACAACTTGGTGCGCATCACCTCCGGCGGGCAGACCGTACGCCAATGGGAAGGCGGGGTGAGCACGATGCAAGCGGTGCAGCAGGGCAACGGTTGGGTGCACGTCGCCTGTGACACGACCCCGGTGTACCGCTACCGCGGCGACCCGCCGGTCAACCGTGTGCAGCGCGAGTGGGTGTGGATCGACCCTGGCGTGGTGATCGTGTTCGACCGTGTCACCACCGACGCTGGCACCCAGCAGGTGTGGCAACTCAACTCGCCGGTCGCGCCGGTGGTGAATGGCGCGACGGCCACCTTCACCAACGGCGGCCACTCGCTTGCGGTGAGGCGCGTGATTCCGGCCGCGGCCACCACGTCGACGTTCGACTGGCGCACGGCCGGGTTCAGCGGTGGCTACCGGCTCGATGAAACCGTCTCGGGCGGCACCAACACGTTCCTCCACGTGCTGTCGTTCGGCACGACGGTGACGTCGACAACGCGCAGCGACAGCGGCGGGCGTCAGGGCGTGCAGGTGAACCTCAGCGATGGTCGCGTCGTGACGGTGCGCTTCTCGGTGAGCGGCGTCGACGGAACCCTGGAGATCCGCAACGCGGCGGGCGCAGTGGTGGTGAACGCGCCGCTCAACCCTGGCGTGCGCACCTTGCCGGAGTAGCAGTCTGACTCAGCGGGCCCAGGGGGCAGTGGGGCTCACGGCACCGGGGGCGGTGAGCACGTCGACACCGTCGTCGGTGACCAGCAGCGTGTGCTCGAACTGCGCGGTGCGCTTGCCATCGGCGGTGACGGCAGTCCAGTCGTCGTCGAACACCATGCGGTGCTGCCACGAGCCGAGGGTGATCATCGGCTCGACCGTGAAGGTCATGCCCGGGCGCATGATCATGCTGGCCCGCTCGTCGTAGTAGTGCAGCACCTGGATGTCGGTGTGGAACTGTTCGCCGATGCCGTGCCCGATGAAGGCTCGCACCACGCCCAACTTGTGGGCCTTGGCGTGATTCTCGATGGCACGGCCGATGTCGCTGAGCGGGCGACCGGGCACGACGGCCTCGATGCCCTTCCACATGCATTCCTCGGTGACCTTCACCAGGTTGCGGCTGACTGGGTCGACCTCGCCGACGAAGAAGGTGGCGTTGGTGTCGCCGTGTACGCCGCCGACGTAACAGGTGACGTCGAGGTTGACGATGTCGCCGTCCTGCAGCGCACGGCTGTCGGGGATGCCGTGGCAGATGACCTCGTTCACCGAGGTGCACACGCTCTTCGGGTAGCCGTGATAGTTGAGCGGGCTGGGGTAGGCGCCGCGCTCGATGGTGGCCTCGTGGACGAAGACGTCGATTTCGTCGGTGGTGATGCCGGGCCGCACCATCTCGCCCGCCAGGCGGAGGATCTCGGCCGCCATCGCGCCTGCAACGCGCATGCGCTCGATGATGTCGGGGGTCTTCACCCGCGGCTCGGCCCAGCGCGGGGCCTCACCGGTGGCCGCGTACGGCGGCTTCACGATGTGGTCGGGCACCGAGCGCATGGGGCTCACCTCGCCCTGCAGCACCCGGCCTTCGAGCGGCTTGTGGCAGCGCTTGTACTTGCGGCCACTGCCGCACCAGCAGGCGTCGTTGGCCTGCGGCAACACGGAGGGCGGAACGGTCTGCAGCACGTTGCCCAGTCTATTTGCGGTTGGGGGCCGCGCGCCCACGCCTGCTCGTGAGGGAGCCTGCCCTGCTACCAGTGCATGGTGCCGGGCTGGCCCTTGAACGGGCCGACGATCGCGTCGGTGATCCAGCCACCGTAGAAGCCGCCGGGCTGGGGTCGGGCGACTTCGTCGCCAACCAGGCACCGGTCCATCAGCGCTGGCATGAAGCCAACCAACTCGGCGAGGGCCGCGTACCGCGGACGAGGGTGGGGGTACGCCCATGCGGCGCGTCGCGCCCGCCGGATGCCGACGACGACGTCGTAGTAGCGGGCAACGCCTTTCCACTCGCACACGCTGCTGCCCTCCGCGGGCTGCAACACGTCGGGCACGACATCGGCGAGCGGCAGGTAGTAGGTGGGCGGGTGGCTGGTTTCGAGCACCCGCCAACCCTGCTGAGTGTCGGCGATGACGACACCGGCGAACTCCACGCGCAGCCTGGCGGGCACAGGTTCCAGGGTGGGCGGGCGCGGGTAGTCCCACACGCTCTCCTGGCCGGGGCCAGGGGGAATTCGCTCCACTGCTGCCATGCAATGGCGAACCGTAGGCAGCGACGACGTCATCCGCCACTTCTGCGCGATCACTCGTCAATGCCGCTCCATGTGAGAATGTGACCTTGGTCCCTGTCCACTGCGGGGGCCGGAACGGACAGACTGAGACACTTATGGACGACGCGACGCAGCCGATCCAGGTCTTCTTGCTCGACGATCACGAGATCGTCCGCCGCGGGGTACGCGAACTCCTGGAGGCCGAGCCCGACCTGCAGGTGGTGGGCGAAGCGTCCACCGCGGAAGAGGCATTGGCCCGGATCCCTGCGGTGCGCCCCGACGTTGCGGTGCTCGATGTCCGTCTGCCCGACGGGAGTGGCGTGGAGGTGTGCCGTGAGGTGCGCAGCCAGATCCCTGGTCTGGCCTGCCTCATGCTCACCTCATTCAGCGACGACGACGCACTGTTCGAGGCCATCATGGCCGGGGCGGCTGGCTATGTGCTGAAGCAGATTCGCGGCAACGACCTGGTCACCGCGATCCGCCGAGTGGCGCGCGGTGAGAGCTTGCTCGACCCCACCATCACCACCAAGGTGCTGCATCGTCTGCGCAACCCCAGCGAGGAAGATGAGCGGTTGGCCAAGCTCACTCCGCAAGAGCGTCGCATTCTCGACCTCATCGCCGAAGGTGCCACCAACCGTCAGATCGGTGCCGAGTTGCACCTCGCCGAGAAGACGGTGAAGAACTACGTCAGCAACATGCTGATGAAGTTGGGCATGAGTCGCCGCACCGAAGCCGCGGTGTTCGCCGTGAAGGCCGGGGTCGGTCGCAACCAGCACCACTCGTAAGGCATCCCCGTCGGCGGTCAGCCGCCGGTCGGCACCTGCCAGTGCACTGTCGTGCCCGCGTGCTCGGCGGAGGTGACGACGCACGAACCCCCCAGGCGGGCTGCCCGGTCTTGCATGTTGAGCAGCCCGCTTCCAAGGCGATGACTGCTGGGGATGCCGGCGCCGTCGTCGTGCACCACCAACGTCAGTTCGTCGCTCAGATGGCTGAGCAACACCTCCACCTTCTTCGCCCGTGCATGACGGGCGACGTTGCTGAGGGCTTCGCGCACCACGGCAGCCACTTCGTCGATGACGTTCTGGCCGATCGTGTCGAGCACCCCGTTGAAGTGCAGCGTGGGTCGGTAGCCGAGCACCCGCGCCGACTCGTCGACGAGGTCGTTCACCACCACTCGAATGGTGCGACCGGCGCTGCGTTTGCTGGCCAGCCCGAAGATGGCGGTGCGCAACTCGCGGATGGCGTCGTCTTGGTCGTCGAGGATACGCTCGATCTTCGTCTTCGCCGCTTCTGGCACGATGGGCAGCACGCTTTGCAGGGTGAGCCCGGCCGCGAACAGCCGCTGGATGACGGTGTCGTGCAGATCGCGGGCGATTCGCTCGTGATCTTCGGCGAGCATCACCCGTTGGCGAGCGGCTTCCAACTCGGCGTCGGCCAGGCGGTTGGCGGTGACGTCACGAACGGTGGCAATGACCACCGACTCACCGGCCACCTCTGCAGGGGCGAGGGAGATTTCAACGGGGAAGGTGGAGCCGTCGGCGCGCAGCGCCGTGAGCTGCATGCCGTGCCCCATCGCCCGCCGGTGGGGCTGCTCGCCGTAGCGAGCGCGGTGGTGCTCGTGCGCTCCCCGCAGCGCCACCGGCAACAGCATGTCGACCGGTTGGCCGAGGAGTTCTTCGCGTCGGTAGCCGAGGAGGCGCTCGACCTCGCGGTTCACCAGCAACATCTCGCCGTCGTCGTTGACGATGACGACACCATCAGGCATCGCCTCCACCACTTCCAGTAGCCAGTGTTCCTCGTTCATCGGCTCACGTTCTTCGGTGTGTGTCAACTTCCCGTTCACCTCCCCACATCCTCACACGTCGGGGCTGGGTGTCCCCGCATCGCGTTGCGTCGACTTCGTGCCCACCAGCGTTCGATCGGCAGCATCGACGGCGGCCTGCACCGATTCGGCGAGGGGAGCGGAGGCCGTACCGAGCGACGCCAGCACGGGCACATCGCCCACGCGGCCGCCTCCCGACAGGGCCTGCACCAGATCGGCGTGGAAGCGTTCACCGTCGTACTCGTCACGCGTGGCCACCCACAACACCCCGAACTCGTCGCCGCCGATGCGGGCCACGGTGGCCTCAGCGGGAACGGCCTCACGGAGTGCTCGGGCGGTGGCCGTGATGAGCGCGTCGCCCACAAGGTGTCCGAGTGTGTCGTTGACGTGTTTCAGATGGTCGACGTCGGCGATGGCCACCGCCACCACCCGGGTGCCGAACGATGCATCGAGTTCCGCCTGGGCCTGGGTGATGGCTTCTTCCCAGGCGCGGCGGTTGGCGACACCGGTGAGCGGGTCGGCCCGCGCCTCGTCGCGGGCCTCCACGACTGCTTGACCCAGTTCCAGCGTGGCCTGCAGCTGCCGTTGACGGTCGTGGGCAACGAGCCAGGCGAACACCAGCGGCGCCGCAACGAACGGCAGCGCAGTGAGGCGGGCGTCGGTGGCGGCGACCGCGGCGAGGCCGATGGACCCGATGGCAGTGTCCATCGCGAAGGTCCAGGCGAGCAGCCGGGGGATGTCGTTCCAGGGCATCGCCAGCACCTTGGTGCGAATGGTGAGCATGACGGCGTCGATGGCGAACTGGGTGGCGAGTGCGACGAGGTACCACGGCCAGTGCGCGAGGTCGGGCTCGTCGATGCCTCGCCACCACAGCACCGCGGCAGGGCCGAGCACCTGCAGACCCGAGGCGGCCCGGAGCAGGAACCCGTGCAGGCGGTGTGGCCTGCGGAGGTAGTCGGGCCGAATGAGCTGCAGCCCGATGAGCACCACCAGCGGGGCCATCGTGACGGGCACCATGAACAGCGCAGCGACGAGTACCGACTCGGAGGGTGCAGCGCTGCCGTGCGCCGCTTCGAACGCCACCCGATACGACGAGGCATAGAGCACGATCAGCACCGCCGCCGCCACCCACTGGCTGCCGGTGACGCGCTCGGTCTGGAGGGCCAACGCGATGGAGAGCACCACCTGCGTACCGCCCATGAGCGCGGTGGTGATGCGGTCGCGGGGTTTGGGCTGGTGGGCAGCCGCCCGACGGCGGGCGAGCTCGAGGGTGTCGTCGAGAGCGGTGTCGCCGGTGGCGTCGCCGTTGCCGCGCATGCTCTCCCGCCCCTCGGCCATCTCACCCCTCCCCGCGTGTCAGTCGCCGAGCGACTCAGCGTAGCGGGCGGCTCACGGCGCGGGAGCAGCGCCTCCCACGGCCACATGCGAGATCGTCGGTTCGTAGGTGGCGGCCAACCCGAGCACGTGAAGGTCGCCCTGTGGCGGCCCGATCAGTTGCACACCCATCGGCAGGCCAGCGCCGCCGAACCCCGCTGGCACGCACACCGCCGGGAGGCCGGCGAACGTGGCATAGATGGTGGTCTCCATCCAGCGGTGGTAGGTGTCCATCTCCCGGGCACCGATGTGGGTTGGCCAGTGCTGGTCGGCAGGGAACGGCCACACCTGGGCGCTGGGGAGGGCGAGGGCGTCGAAGCGCTCGAACAGGGCCGTGATGGCGTGGAAGAAGCGGGTGCGTACCCGAGCCGCATGGGCCAGTTGAGGCCCGGTGAGTCGGGCGGCCTGGTCGACCTCCCACAGGGCTTCGGGCTTCATCAACGGCCGATGGGTAGGGTCGGCCACCAGTGGGGCAAGACCCGAGCCCACGAGGTGGTGTCGCCACACCACCCACGCATCCCACACCTGTTCGGCCGGCATCGGCAGGCTGACAGGCTCCACCTCGGCTCCCAACTCGGTGCAGCGCTGCAGGGCCTCGGCACACACGTCGAGCACGCCCGGCTCGGTCGCCAAGTGACCGTCGAGGTCGGCGAGCCAGCCGATGCGCACGCCGTGCAACGAGCGTCGGAGGAGTGCGGGCGCTCGGCTGGGTGCATCGGGGCCGGTGAGTTCGGCCGGCAGCACGTCGGGCAGCGAGTGAGGGTCGCGCGGGTCTGGACCGGCTTGGGTGCCAAGGAGCAGTGCCACGTCGAGCACGGTGCGCCCCATGGGGCCGTCGGTGCTCATCCGTGGCGTGTAGCGGTCGAACTCGGGCACGCTCGGCACTCGCCCCTGGCTGGGGCGGAAGCCGAACACGTTGTTCCAGCCAGCCGGGTTGCGCAATGAGCCCATGTAGTCGCTGCCGTCGGCGACGGGCACCATGCGGGTGGCGAGTGCCACGGCCGCGCCGCCGCTGCTGCCACCGGCCGAGCGGGTGTGGTCGTAGGCGTTGAAGGTGGTGCCGTACACGTCGTTGTACGTGTGCGAGCCGAGGCCGAACTCGGGCACGTTGGTCTTGCCCACCACGATGCACCCAGCGGCGCGCATGCGTTCCACCATGATGCAGTCGGCCGCCGGTACGAACTCGGCCAACAGGCGCGAGCCACTCGTGGTGCGCAGGCCCTTGGTAGCCCCAAGGTCTTTCACGGCGACGGGCATGCCATGCATCCAGCCGTACGACCGGCCGTGTGCCAGGTGGTGGTCGGCTGCGGTGGCCTCGGCCAGCAACTCGTCGGGGTCGCGCATGGCCACGATGGCGTTCACCGCCGGGTTCACCTGGGCGATGCGATCCAGGTACGCGGTCATCACCTCACGGCACGACAGGTCGCGCCGGTGGATGGCCATCGACAGGTCAGCGGCGCTCAACGTCGTGGGGTCCATACCCGAAGGCTGGCACACCGGGATTACGGCATGTAGAAGCCGCAGCTGACGGCGATGGCTGCAGCCAGGTCGTCCTCCGGTTGTACGAACCACTCACCGAGCGGTTCGTACACCACGAAGGACGCATCGCCGTCGGGCGTGCTCACGATCCACCGGTAGCCGTCGCCTTCCACCGGGCCACCGTCGATGAACGTGCCGTCCACACCGCAATCGAGCAGCAGCAGGTCGAGGATGGTGGCCGAGGCGGTCGCAGGGTCGGTGAACTCGCCGGGGTCGCCTGGGTCGGTCGGCCCGGTGGGACCGCCGGCACCCATGGCGAACGAGTACTGGGCCGTGGGGGCGCCGGAACCAACGACGCCGGTCACCGTGCCGACGCCTGCCAACGCGCCGCCCGCGTCGCTGATCTGCACCGGCACGCCACCCACCAGCACGATGAGTTCGAACTGGTGCGACTCGCCGCTGTCGCAGTCGCTGTAGTCGTCGATGGTGATCACGTACACCCCGTCGGGCGGGGTGCCCGACCAGATGATGTTCTCGGCCGGAGCGGCCATCACCGAGTTGCACCCGGAGTTGGCATCGACGTCGAGGGTGCCGCCGCTGGCCACCACCGGGTTGCCGTAGCTGACGGTGTCGCCGAACGGGTCGGTGACCGCCAGGTCGAGGTCGGCCGAGTCGGTCCAGCGCAGCGTCACTCGGATGTCGCCGGTCGCCAGGTCGGGCGTGTCGGGCGTGGCGCCGACGGTGCGGATGATCAACTCACCGCTGGTGAGGTCGACGAGCACGAACCCTTCGTCGACCGGGTCGCCAGCGATCACCACGATGATGATGGTCACGTCGAAGTCGGGCCAGCGGTCACCCACGTAGGTGGGCGGCTGACTCATCGGAATGGGCGGGGCCAGCGGGTTGCCACACGAGCACTTGGCCCGCGGCACACCCCACCGGTCCACCAGCACGGCATGGCCGCGCTGCAGCACTGAGGGGTGGGCGAACGCCTGACCGTTGCGGAATCCGTGGTTGGTCACTCGTGTGTCGCGAGTGAGCACGACCGGCGTGAGGTCTTCGATGTAGGCGCGGATGTCGGCCACCGCGATGCCCTGCACGCTCGCCCACGCGGCTGCCTTGTCGGGGTTGGCTTCGAGGAAGGCGATCATCGCCTGCTGGTCGCACTCGGCGGCGTTACGGGTGCCGCCGTACAGGCCCGGGTTGTTGCCCGTCACCTGCGGCAATGCCACCTGGCCATCGCCCATCGGAGCGGTGGTGGTAGGCAGTGGGATGTCGGGCAGGCTCACTGTGGGAGGTGTCTCGGTGGTGCCCGCAGGTTCGGTGAACGGGTCGGCAGTGGGCACGTTCACCGGCTCGAGCAGCACCTCACCGGGCCCGAGCGTGCTCGGGTTGAGCGTGCCGGCGGGTACCGAGCTGGTGCTGCCGCCGGGAGTGGTGGTGGATGCTCCCACCACCGTTGTGCTGGTGGGTCCGGTGGTCTGCTCGTCGTCGTCGCTGGTGAGGACGAACACGGTGCCCACGAGAGCGACCGCGCCCACCAGTCCGCCGATGATGAGCGCCGGGTTGCGCTTCCGACCAGGAGGCGGCGCCGCCGTGGGTGGCGGC
>DMQJ01000030.1:0-224 GCA_003455715.1 Acidimicrobiaceae bacterium
GAGTCGGTGACCACCGCGGTGACCCGGTACTGGCCGCCCAGCGCGGCGTCGAAGCTGCAGGCCTGCGACTCCGTTGCGGAGGTGACCTCGCAGTCGCTCGTGTCGACCACCTGCTCGGCCCATTCGCCGTTGTCGTACACCCATTCCACGCGGCCGGCAGTGACGGTGAGCCGAACGCCTGGCACGGCCTCGCCGTCGATGTCGGTGACCACCACGTCGACGTC
>DMQJ01000030.1:354-3038 GCA_003455715.1 Acidimicrobiaceae bacterium
CACGACCTTGCCCTTGCCGTCGATGCGCGCGGCGTCCTTCGGAGACGCCGCGCCCTTCGCCACGGCGACGATCGCGCCGTCGGTGACCACCACGTCGACGTCGAGCGAGTCGCCCTGGCGCACGAACGAACGAGCGGTGCGCAGGCCCACGTAGCGGTCGGCGGCGTGCACCAACAGATCGGTGGTCGACGCCCACACCTGCCGGTTGACGTCTTCCACGGCCCCTTCAGCGGTGACCACGACGGGCAGGTCGGGCAGCACGCCGTCGTCGCCTTCGAAACCGATCTGCAGGTAGTGGGCGCCGTTGGCATCGGTGGTGCCGCGGTAGGTGTCGACCTCGGCCTCGGTGCCGGGGCCGCAGCACGGCTCGCCCCAGTAGCCGTCGTCGGCGTAGCCGCCGTCGCGGTTGGCTCCGACACCCCAGAACCACCAGGGCTGCCACACACCGAACGTGTATCCACTCCACCCCGGCGGGGCGTAGGTGCCCTCGGCGGTGGTGACGGTCCAGTTCACCGGGGCGTTGGCGAGCGGGCCACCCGCGTAGTAGTCGGCCTCCGCCGCCACGGTGACCGGCGCGGTGCTGAGGTGCGGTCCCTGGCTCTCGGGGCGGGTGACCACCTCGAACTCAGGCCGCCGGAACTCCTCGATACGGAAGTCGTGCCAGTTGGAGAGGTTGCCCACTTGGTCGGATCCGCCGGGTTCCCCGAGGAGTTCGAGGCTGACACCTGCACCCCCGAGGTTGGCCGTGTCGGGGATGGCGATCTCGAGGTCGAAGCCGCCCAGGGCGCCGAGTTCGACGGTGCCGGTGGCGAGTTCCACCCCGTACGAATCGTTCACCGTGTAGGTGACGGTGGCCCCGTCGGCGGGCAGGCCGAGGCTGGCATCGCCCGAAAGGTCGAGCCGCCGCACCCACCCCTTCACCCGCATCGTCTCGCCCGGCCGGTACACCTGCCGGTCGTCGAAGACGTACCAGCGCATGGAGTCGGACCACTCTCCGCCCGACATCCAGGTGGGCAGGATGGCCGAGTCGTCGCCCTTGGTGGCCACCAGCAACTGGTACTGCCCCCCGGAGGCTGGCGGCTCGAGCCGGGCCATGCCGTCGGCGTCGGTCTGGGCGGCGGCGCTGCTCTCGATGCCCGACTCGCCGACGACACGCACCTGCGCGTCGGCGATCGGTGCGCCCGTGCGCAGGTCGGTGGCCCACACCACGGAGCTGTCGGTGTCGTGGAAGATGTCGACACCGAGCGACGTGGACTGCGCCCAGGTGAGGGCCGGTCGGTTCATCCAGTAGTCATCGTCGTTGGGCGACACCGCTGGCACCGGCTCCACGAGCACCACCACATGGCCGGGCGAACCACCCAAGGCGCCGCTGAGGTCGATGGAGGTCAGCACCGGTACGTCGGCGTCGCCTTCGGGGCGCACCGTGGTGTCGGCCAACACCTCCCAGCCGGGCAGATCCGGGCTCGCCCAGTCGCGCTCCTGCGTGTACTGCAGGTAATCGCCGTAGTCGTCGGGGGTGACGGAGAAAACACGCACTCGCAGTTCGTCGTGGTTCACGGAGAGCACGGTGAGTTGCTGTTCGTCGGCGAACGGGTCGAGCGTGGTGACCAAGTCGAACTGCTGGAGGCTCGGCTGTGCCTCACCCACGCTGATGGTGCGCTGCTGGGGATCGCCGAGGGTCTGCCCGAACACGTCGGTGATGCTGGCCGGGAGGGTGATGGTGTACTCCGTGCGGGGCGCTGCGGCGCCGTCGATGACGATGCTCGACCACTGCACACTCACCCGCTGGCCGGGCAGCGACGGCGACACGGTGATGTCGCTCACGTCGATGCGCGAGCCATCGAGCTGGTTGTTGAACTGCACGTTGAACCCGCTGCCGGGGCGACAGGGTGAGCCACTGTTGCACCCCACCTCGGTGATGCGCAGCGGGGCATACGTTCGACCGGTGAACGACTGCGCCGCGTCGGTGGTGAGTGGCCCCTCCGCCGAGGGTGCGCCGGCCTCCACTGCCACGCGCACGGTGGCATCGCCAGGCATGTCGTTGGTGGGGCGGAAAGCAATCCATCGCCCGGGGGCCGCCTGCTCCACGGAGTTGCGGGCGGTGTCGTCGGCTTCAATCTCGGCGGCGGTGGCGAGACGCAACGGCACGTCGTCGCCGTCTGCGGTCACCGAGATGGCGGCCAGCACGGCCTCCTGGTCGATGCGTTGGTCGAACACGGCCACCCACAACTGGTCGAGCGCCATCGACTCGTGCACCGGACCGAGGCTCTGCACCGTGGGAGCCGGGGTGGTGAACGTGAACTGCACGTCTGCGGCCAACACTCCGCCGCTGGCCGACTGCGTACCAGCCGGAACGGTGACGGTGTACTCGGTGGCCATCGGAAGGCGGTCGACCTCGGCGCCGCCGTAGTCGAACCGCAGGGTGCGCGTGCCCACCCACTGCCACGTGCCCTCAAGAGCGGGCGTGATGGTGGCGGGGACATCGCCCGAGTTCACCTGGGCGACCGTGCCCACCTCCACCATCGGCTGGTCGAACGTGATGGCCACGTATGGGGCTACCGGCACGTCGCCTTCGGGTTGGTAGCGCGCCACCTGCAGCGGGCCGGTGGGCACCGCCGGCGCGTCGCCAGGCGACGGCTGGGGAAACGGCACGTCGATCGTCGCATCCGGGCGCGGGGGCGGGG
>DMQJ01000343.1:0-281 GCA_003455715.1 Acidimicrobiaceae bacterium
GGCGGTCGGCGACGGCTGAAGGGGCCGCGCCGGGGGTCGACGGCGCCCCGGGCTCAGACCGGCGCCTCGATGCGGCGGAGCGGAAGTTGTTGGGCGGGCTGACTGGCCCACAGATCGTCGAGCAGGTCGCTCCGCAGTGCGGCACACGCGGGGTCGTCCCACCGGTTCGTTTGCTGCAGCGGGTCGTCGGCCAGTGAGTACAGCTCGCCCTCGGTGCCGTCGTGGGTGTAGCCGGGCAGGTAGGCGGTGCACACCCAGCCATCGCGGGTGATGGTGCGTAC
>DMQJ01000343.1:504-3425 GCA_003455715.1 Acidimicrobiaceae bacterium
CTCTTCCGATCTCACTGTCCCACTCGGTGAGCACACGCTCGAAGCCACGAGCGTCGGCGTCGGCATCGTCGACCGGGAGGGCCTTGCCTTCCATCCACGAGGGAGCGGGGAGGCCAGCGATCTCGCAGAACGTGGGGGCCAGATCCACCAGGCCGACCGGCCGCGTGATGGCGGCGGGTGCCACCCCTGCCGATCGAGCGGGTCGCCACACCAGCGGAAGGCGCATGAGCGAATCGACATGGAACGGCCCCTTGAACAGCAGGCCGAAGTCGCCCTGGAACTCGCCGTGATCGGTGGTGAAGATGACGTCGACGTCGTCGGCCCACCCCTTGGCGGCGATGGCGGCCATCACCCGGCCCATGGCCTCGTCGATGAGCTCGCACTCGATGGCGTTGAGAGCGTTCACCTCGCGCACATGATCGGCCGTCATGGTGGCTGGCACCCAACTCGCCGGCGCCTCGTAGTTGCTCACCAGACGCCCGTCGTACCACGCCCGCCAGTGACGGGGCTTGCCGTCGAGAATGGCTTCGCGCTCGGCCGCCGTCTGCGGGTAGCCGGCCGGCAGCGGCACGTCGCGCCAGTCGATGCGGCCGCGCTCGCTCTTCGGCGGATCCCACGGGTGGTGTGGGTCGGGGAAGCTCATCCAGCAGAACCAGTCGTCGTCGGACTGCAGCGACTCGAGCCACGCAATGGTGCGATCGGCCACCCAGTCGGTGTGGTACCACTCCTTGGGGATGGCGTTGTCCCACACCTGAGGCGCACCGGTCTCGCCACCGCCCATGGCATTCACCTCCAGGGCCATGTCGAGCACCGGGTAGAACATGCCGACGGCTTCGGGGTGGTTGGCGGCCAGCCAGCGGGCGTAGTGCAAGAACCCCTGGCCACCATGGGTGGCCGCCTCGAAGTGCTCGAAGCCGCGGTGCGGCGCAGGCATGCCCTCGCGGGCAAAGCGGTTCTCCGCGAACCGAGCAAACGGGTCGAGGAAGGGTTCGAAATGCGGCTTGCCAATGAGCGCTGTGCGATATCCGGCCTGATGGAGTACCTCGGCCACCGATGGCGCATCGGCGGGCAGCGGCACACCGTTCATCCACACACCGTGCGTGCTGGGGTGCTGACCGGTGATGATGGTGCTACGCGACGGCATGCACACCACGCTCTGCGGGTGAGCCCGCTCGTACCGGAAGCCCTCCGCCGCAAGGCCATCGATCACCGGGGTGCGGGCCACGGTGCCACCGTTACAGCCGATGGTGTCGTACCGCTGCTGGTCGGTGGTGATGAACAGAATCTTGCGGCCCATCAGCGGCCCTCCCCTTCCGCGCCGGCGGGCGCCTCCATCTGTCGTTTCAGTTCGTCGAGCGCGCCTGCGGTGCCGCCACCGATGGTGAGCGCCATGGTGCGCGGATCGGCCTCGGTGGTGTACACGACCACGCACGTTCCGTCGCCCATGTCGAGCACGTCGATGGTGCCGCGATGGAACTGGAAGATCGGTGCGGTGATGCGGTACTGGAAACGGCGCAGCAGGTGATCGTGGGTGACGATCTCCTCCGGCATCGGCATGCCGGAACCCATCACGATCACCCGGTTCTTGCCATCCACCTGGCAGTCGGTGATGCCCGGAAACCACGTGTGCAGTGCAGCCGGGTCGCCCACCTTTGCCCACACGTCGTCGGCGGATCGGTGGATGCGAATGTGATGGCGGACGGTCCCCAGCGTCATGCTGCGCACCCTAACAGTTGCCGACAAGAGTTGTCAGTATGACTGTCAGCTCTCGGAGGCCGGGGGGCCGACCAGGCGCCGGGCGTACGCGAGCGCGTGGCGTAGTGAGTCGGTGAAGGCCTGACCCGTCCACGCAATGTCGAACGCGGTGCCGTGATCCACCGAGGTGCGCACGATGGGCAGGCCGAGCGTGACATTCACGCCGGAGTCGAAGGCGAGCAGCTTCATCGGCCCGTGCCCCTGGTCGTGGTACATGCACACGATGGCGTCGTATCGCCCGCGGTGCACCGCCTGGAAGAACACGGTGTCGGCCGGATGGGGGCCGGTGACGTCGAGCCCGGCGGCACGGGCGGCGTGCACCGCTGGCTCGATGTGCTCGATGTCTTCGAGCCCGAACAGCCCGTGCTCGCCAGCGTGCGGGTTGAGGCCGCACACGGCGATGCGCGGCCGCACCAGGAACCGAGCGAGCACCTCGTTGGTGAGGTGGACGACGTCGAGCACCCGCTCGGTGGTGACCCGGGTGATGGCCTCGGCAAGTGAGCAGTGCGTGCTCACGTGAGTGACCGCCAACGAGCCGTGCGCAGTGGCGGCAGTGAGCATCATCGACACCTTCTGCACGCCGCACAGTTCGGCGATGTACTCGGTGTGCCCGACGAACCCTGGCGTGGTGAGCTGGGTGGCCTCCTTGTTGATGGGCATCGTCACGAGGCCCGACACCACACCAGCCAGCGCATCACGGGTGGCACGCTCCACGTAGGCCTTGGCGGCTGCGCCTGAGGCGGCGTCGAGCATGCCCGGGCAATGCTGCTCGGCGGTGAGCAGGCCGAGGTCGACGACGGGCAGCGTCGGCCAGTCGACCTCGATGCCCAGCAGTTCCGCTCCACGTCGCAGGATTGCGAGGTCGCCATACACCACGACGTCGTCGCCGAGTTCGTCGGCTGCGTGGGCTCGCAGGACGATCTCCGGACCAACTCCTGATGCGTCGCCCATCGTGATCGCGAACGGTGCGCCCATCAGGGCCACGGTATCGTCCGCCAGATGATGGCTGGCGCACCACACCCCTTCGCCGCCATCCTCCAGGCGGCGGCCGCTGGCCGGTTCCCTCCGCCCGATGGCCTCGTCGAGGTGCTCCCCACCGACGGCGACACCATGGTGGTGTGTGAGTTCACCGCCCACTCCTACCTCCTCGCCCCTGTGCACCCCCA
>DMQJ01000316.1 GCA_003455715.1 Acidimicrobiaceae bacterium
CATGGCCACAGGGGCGGGGCGGGGGCCCCGGTGAGGTCGCCGGCGACCACGGTGATGGTCCCTTCGATGTCGAGCGGGATCTCCCATCGCTCGATGATGAGGTGGCTGCGGTCGGGGTCCTGTTGGGCTTGCGGCGGCAGGGTGGTGCTCATCCAGTGGGTCCGGTGGTCGTGCCATTCGTAGGTCGTGCCGGCCGCAGTGGGTTGCCAGTTGGGTTCAGCGGTCGGGTCGGCGTCGGCCGGAATCTCGGTGTTGGCGTAGCGGTCCTGGTTGAGGTAGGCGGCCGGTGAGCGCGTGTTGACGGCGACCCCGGTGTCGTCGAAGCGCAGGTACGGCTCTCCTTCGTAGCCGGCGACGACAAGCGTTCCCGCCCCGGTCCACGACAGTCTGATGGTGCCGTCGAGGCCGACGGTTCGGACGTCGAGGCCGTCGATGTCGGGAACCTCGGTGATGCGGGTTCGGTAGTCGGATGTGAGATCGGCTTCACTGCCGCCGTGAGCCGACACCGGCTGCGCCGGCGCGAGGAGGGCCGCGATCACGACGCAGCCGGCGACGATGAGGTGTCTCATGGGTTCGTGATCGCGATGTCAGCGGTGAACACGACTTGGTCGAACTCGCCGTAGCGGGCGGTGACGGTGATGGTCCATTGGCCGGGGATCGGGAAGTTGGCTTCGTTGGTGGTGACGTGGTTCGGCCCGGCGGGGAAGGTGAGCACGTCGAGCGGGCCGACCTGTTGGGCCGGGAGCTCGGCGGTGACGGTGATCTCGTCGGCCGGGTCGAGGCTTCCGGCAGGGGAGGTGATGGTGACGTGCATGACGGTGCCACCGGTGACGGCTGGAAGCAGGTCGATCTGAGCGACTTTGTCGTCGCGGATGACCGAGACACTGGCGTCGACGGCTTTCGCCGCAGCTGCTTGTCGGGGCGGCGTGGCGCCGGTGAGTCCTGCGGTCGCGGCCAGAATGACGACCACGCCGATGACTTCGATCGCCAAGGTGCGCCGCAGCGGTCGTTCGTTGTCTGGTGGTGTGACTGCGGCAGCGGCACCGATCGACGCCGGCTGGGTCGCCACCACCGTGGTGGTGACGTCGCGGATGAGCCATCGCGACCCCGAAGCGACCGTCACCACGATCACGACGACGACGAGCTTGACGATCAACCACCGCCCATAGTTGGAGTCGGACACGGCGACGAGGCCACCGAGCTGCCGCCAGCCGTTGACCACGCCGCTCGCGGTGAGCGCTGCGACAGCGGCCAGCGCCAGCGGTGAGAACCTGGCCGCGGTGGCGAGCAGCGAGCATCGTTCGACGACAACGAAGATGAGGACGAGCCCGCCGACCCACAGCGCCATCGCTGCGAGATGTAGAACCGTGGCGGTCAACGCAATGCCCACCCACCTGCCCGACACCGCATGTCCGCCGGCAGCGACGACCGCAAAGAGGCCGAGCGACACGGCTGCGGCTGCGGCTTGGACGGGTCGACGGTCGAGCAGCCTCCGCCACGGGATCAGTCCGGTGAGCATCGCGACGATGATGAGCCGGGCCAGCCACCACCGTCCGGACCGGGTGTCGGTGACGGCGAACCAGTCGAGGAACGATGTCCCGATCAGGTTCGCCTGCGCGGAGATCATCACGATCGTGCCGGCCATGGCCAGGTAGCCGCCGGCGAACAGCACGGTGGCGATCCGTCGTCCGGAGAGTGTCGTTGGCGCAACGATCACGGCAGCGGCGAGTGTCCCGATGAGCGCGGCGATCCCGAGGTAGCTGGCAAACCGGCCGATGGAGAGCCACAGGTCGCCGGCCGGTTCGGTGTTGGTGTCATCGAGCACGCTGCCGAGGAGATCGTCTGCGCCGGAGGACGGCGCACCGACACTGAACACGAATGCGCCACGGATCGGATGCGAGTCCGCCGACACCACGGACCAGGCGACGACGTAGCTCCCGTCGGCGAGCTCGCCAGGCAACGCTGCGGTCACGGAGTCGGAACCGAGATCCTGGGCGACGGGTCCGAGCTCGACTGGTGTGCCGTCGGCGGTGACGACACGGATTGCGTCCTGCGTCGGGTCGACGGGCTCGGTGAACGTCAGCACGATCTCGGCCGGCGGGGTGGAAAGCACGCTATCGGGCGCCGGGTCGCTGGTCAGCAGATCCGCATGGGCGCTAGCGACCCGCCCGGATGCCGCCAGCACAATGGCGGTGACCGCAGCAACGACGGCCAGCCATCGAATCAGGAAGTAGACCCGGCTCATCGGCGGCTTCGGCGGGATTGGACGATGACGATCGCGGTCACGACCCCGACCGCCGCGATCGAGACGACAAACACGACCGTGCCGCTCGAACCGCCATCGCCGTCGCTGCCGTCGTCGCCGACCGCCACGTCCGACGTTGCGGGATTCGTCGGAGCCGGTGTGGTCGACGGACTAATGGTGGTCGGGCTCGCGGTGACGGTCGTGCTCGACGACGCGACGGTCGTCGACGTCGGTGTCACTGTTGTCGCCGCCGCCGGTTGAGTGGTCGCCACCGGTCCGATGAGCTGCATCGCGGGTGCCGGCTCGTCGAGGTCTGCATTGCTGCCATCGCTGGGGATGTCGATCCATCGGATCTCGCCGACCTCGCAACGTTGGACGAACGGGAAGTAGATCGTCGTGTCGGGGGTGGCAGGCAGGATCATGCGCACGCGAAAGGTGAGCTCTTGGTCGTCGGGGAGCGGTCCACCTTCGAAGGTGACGACGTTGCCCTCGACCTGGCCCGTCCAACCGTCCGGCGGTTCGGCGGCGGGTGCGCTGACGCCGTCGGGGAGGCGCATGTCGAGTTGCACCGTCGGGGATCCATCGCAGCCGTGTTGAACGGTGAACCCGACGGACACCTCGCTGCCCGCCTGGGCTTCAGTCGGGTCGGGGTCGATGTGCGCGAGGGCTGGCGAGGCGACGGCCAGTCCGGCGACGATGATCGCGGCTGCGCCGACAAGTCGGTGGGGGTTCATTGCGGGTCTCCTCGAGACGGTCAGGTATGGCGCAGGCGGTGGGCGGGGTGGGAAGGATCAACGATCGGCTTCAGCCGGCGTGGCGCAGGACGTCCCGCCAGCATCCACACCAGGACCAGGCCGCTGAACTCGAGGACGTGATGGGCCTCTCCGAACGACGTGACGCGCCCATGGGCGACGTCGACCGTCGCGCTCACGAGCATCGTGAGCGCCAGCGCGGTGACGATCGGAAGGATCCCGAATGCACGTGCCGGGCGCCAGGCGACATACAACAATCCGATCGACACCGCGACGCCGAATGACCCGAGATGACGCGCATCGTGGACGGCCGCTGCCCCGTCGCCGAGGACCAGGCCGGGCGCCGCGAGCACAAGCTCGCTGGCAGCGACGATCGCGAGCGCAATGCGAACCCATTGCCCACGCCCTGTTCGAGGCGGATGGACACGAGCCAGCACCGGCGTGGCGATGTCCGGCACAGGTTCCGCAACACGAACCCGTAGTACACGGTTGAGCCTTCCGATGTCGGCCCACCAATCACGGCACGCCGGACAGCGTCCGAGGTGGGCGTTCGCTGCGCCCGCCTCGATGGGCGACGCCTCCTGGTCGAGCTGAGCCGACAGCACGACGCGTGTCTGTTCACAGTCCACGACACAACAGGTGACATCGGTGATGCACGGAGTTCCCGCACCCGACGACAGAATGGCCCGGTGCTGAACCTGGACCGCCTCGCGACCGACGCCCAAGCGGGGGACCGTGAGGCCCTGGAAACGTTCGTACGCACGATCCAGACCGACGTCTGGCGGTTCTGCGCCCACCTCACCCGGCCCGGCGAGGCCGACGACCTCGCCCAGGAATCGCTACTGCGCGTCGTCGCGCATCTCGACCGGTGGCAACGCGGTCCCGTGATCACCTGGGTGCTCGGCGTGACCCGCAACGTGTGCTTCGAACACATCCGCAAACGCACCCGCCGACGCACCGATCCCACCGCCGAGCCCGCACAGCCTCCGACAGTCGACCAGTACGGAGCGGTCGAGACCCGTCGACTCCTGGAAGGTCTCCCGTACGACCAGCGTGAAGCCCTCGTGCTCACCCAACTCCTCGGCCTCCCAGATCGGAAGAG
>DMQJ01000463.1:0-315 GCA_003455715.1 Acidimicrobiaceae bacterium
CTGATCGCCGTCGTCGAACGCGACTCGAAGATCCTGCGTGTCGGCAGTCAAGCGAGTGATGGAGGGGTCCCGAACGCGCGGTGTTTCAGCGAGGCAAGGAGTTCCTCATCGAGCAGTCGGCCCTCACCAGAAGCAACCCCTGCGGTGATGGACTGCCGGAGGTTCGCGACTCCCAGTCGGGGCTCGTCGCTTTCCTCTGGATCGCGAGCCACCGCCGCAGTGTGGTGCCGTTATGAACTGTTGTCAACTGGCGGGGGCGACGCCGTGGAGGACTCGGTCGACCAGGGCTTCCACGTCGATCTGGTCGGCGGTGTG
>DMQJ01000463.1:579-8973 GCA_003455715.1 Acidimicrobiaceae bacterium
CGCGGCCGTCGATGTCGGCACGCACTTCGCCGCGGGCGACGGCCCGATCCCAGATGACCATCACCTGCTCGCGGTCGGGCGCCCAGCGTGCTTCCCACACGTGGGCGGCGAACTCGGGGTCCCGGATCATCTCGTGCAAGCGGTCGCCGATGACGTTGCGATCGTGCGTGACCAGTTGCTGCACGAGGTGGCCGACGGCGGCGACGAGTTCGGTGCGCACCGAACCGAGGTCGGGCATCGCCGGTGGCACCGTGTCGTTGGTGAGCGCTTCGAACAGCAGGGCGGCCCTGGAGTGCCACCGGCGGTAGACGGCGGGCCGACTCACTCCGGCGTGGGCGGCTGCGTCGGCGATGGTGCCCCCCGCGGGCCCGTGGTCGCGCAGCAGTACCCGTGCCGCGGCGAGCACCCGGTCGTCGATGTGGGGGTCGCGGTGGCGTGACACTGCCGCACAGTGTGCACCATCCACGACCGTGTATTCGTTACACTGCCACGAAATCAACTGCCCACCCCCCGGGCAGCCGATGTACGGGAGAAACACGATGAAGTCGTTCCGCCGCTCTGCCGCCGTGCTCGGCGCCGCTGCGTTCCTGCTTGCCGCCTGTGGTGGCGACGACAAGGGTTCGAGCGACACCACCGCAGCACCCACGACCGTCACCCCCGAAGGTGGCGACACCACGATGGCGCCCGACACCACGGCCGCCGAAGCGCCCAGCGACCTGGTGCCCGGCGACGTGGAGTATCGAGTGGTGAACCTGCTCGACGAGCCGGTCGATGTGTACGTGCGCACCCAGGGTGTGGTGGAGGCATGGTTGATGGAGGAAGGCGTGGCGCCCGGCGCGGTCACCGACCTCTACGCCCCGCCCGCTGAGGGCACCTTCCTCGTCACCACCGCTGGTGGCGGCGACCCCGAGTGTGTCATCGACTGCCCGCACTTCATCGCCGAACTCACCGCGTTCGACACCGACGGCCCCGTGCACACCGTGGTGCTGTACGACAACGCCGGCACGCCCGCATCGTTCGACCTGTGGGAGCAGGCACCGGGCGGCAGCGGCAACGCCAACGAGATGGTGGCCGCCGACCCCGCCATGGGCACCGTGGTGATCACTGCGATCGCGCTCACCGACGCCGACTTCGGTCTGCGGGTGGGCTTCGACGGCGTGTCTGGTTGCCAAGAGCCCGCGAACCTGACGGGAGTGCTCGTGGGCGGCAACCAGACGCCGGCGTATCTGTACGACGGTTCGTCGGTTGACGTCACCCTCTACGCCAACACCGACCGCGAGTGCGCCACCGAGGTGGCTGGTGGCCCGTACACCATCACCGGTGGCCCCGGCACCCGCACCCACCTGATGCTGTTCGGCTCGGCCGACTCGATGGAGGCCATCATCCTGCCGATGGTGGGCGACGAAGATGCGGCCGCCAACCCTGGTGAGGGTGACGGCGGTGTCGACCCGGCCCTGGCCGTTGAGCTGCTGGCAACCGATCTGGAGGCCGACCCGGGCCTGCCGGCCGACCAGGCCGTGTGCGCAGCTGAACTGGTGGTGGAGGCCGTCGGCCCCGACGTGCTGGTGGTAGATGGCGAGCTCATCGACCCGGCCGACCTCAACGACGAAGACGATGCTGCAGTGGTCGATGCACTCATCGCCTCGGTCGACGAGTGCGGCATCGACCCCGCGATGTTCGGCTTCTGACCCGCCCACAGAGGTTCTGCGTCACGTACGTCACGGACTAGGTGCCCCGCAACCGTTCAGCACCTCGTCGACGGCGGGGCTACTCGTCGGTGGTGAGGCGTTGTTCGATGCGGTCGCCGTGGGCTGCTTCGGCGGCGTGGGCGCACGAACTGCGACCGATGCTCGCGGCTGCGGTCGAGCACCAGGTCGACCGCGGCGCCGCGGCGCACGCACGAACGCACGGCGACCCGCTCGATGATGTCGGGTTCCGTTGGCCACTCGTCGGCCCGGTGGGCGTACACCTTGGCGGTGCGCGGCCAGGTGTCGCGCACCTTCAGCACCACCCCCTGTGGCCCGAGCGGCAGCCGCAGCAGATACGGCAAACTCGAGTCGGCGTCGGGGTTGCGAGCGATCACGAACTCCACCCCCGCAGTCTTGCCGACGCGGCCGGTGCGGTGTTGTGGTGTGCCTGTCGGGTCGGGGGCGGCCGCAGTCAGCAGGACTTCGAGGTTGGCGTGAGCCGGCAGGCCTCGTCGTAGCCCTTCTTGACGCCCGAAACCGCTGAGACCCCAGCAATGGCCACTGAAATGGCGGCGGTTACCACCACTGCGCCCACGAAGCCCTTCGCCCGTGCAAACACGGGTGGCTCGGCGACGGCTCGGCGGTGGCTTGTCATGAACTCGGTGAGGGCACGGTCGAGGTCGCGGAGGTTGGCCTTCACGGTCTGTGGAGCCGAACTGATCGCCTGCATGCCGCGGCTGGTCGCGTTCGCTGCATGGGTGCCCGCCATCCAGAGGTAGCGGATCACCCACAGCAGTGCGCCGCCAGACAGCAGGCCGACCATCACGCTGGCAGTACCGGCAAACTCGCCGAGTGCTTCGCCGATGCCCTGGAGGACATCCATCCAATAGAGGATCAGCGCGATCGGCCCGCTGGCTGCGAGCCCAGTGATGGTGGGCTGCTTGAGGAACGCCAGTCCGACGTCCTTGGCAGCGTCGACGGCGGCACCTTGGGCGCTGCCGAGAGCTCGGGAGAGGCTGGCTTTGGTGGCGACAACCTCGGCGTACGCGGCCAGTTCTTCGGCCTCCTTGGTTGCCTCCGGACGAAATGTACGAAGGTCGTTGGCGGCGCGTTGGAGGTACTCGTAGATGGCCGACATTTGAAGGTTGCGTTCCACCATGTTCAGGCTTTCGGCCTTCTCCATGAGCGAGGCAGCTGTCCTGATGACGTTCGAAGCTGTTGCAGCCATGCGCGGACGCTAATCCGTTTCAGAAAGGTCGATGACCGAGCGGCGCAGAGCCGGGATGAGAGGCTGCGCGAAGATGGAACCCATGGGCTTCTTGAAGCGGTCGGAGTCGGTCGACATTGTTGTCGCTGAGAAGGGCGTCATGGTGGTCGGCTCCGAGTCGAGTGTTGCGAAGGTGAGAGACCTCATGCTTCGCGTAGTTGGCGACGAGGTCCCCCTTCGATCGAGCGTGGCGTCGGCTGCAGCGGGTGTCGCCAATGTGGTTGCGTTCGCCCAGACGCACAAGGAGTACTTCGAGTTCTCTGCCGAGGCCATGCGTCGACTCAAGGAGTACGGCAGCATCGAAACCAAAGGCGGGTACTTCCGTAGCTTTGTGCGCGACGGGCGGCTGTTCGCAGGAAATCTCGACTGGAAGCCAGCGAACTTCGGCCCGGAACAGGCGCTGTCGCTGCAGGCGGCTGCCGCGCAGATGGCGATCCGTGCTGCGATCGCCGAGGTGCAGGCCGCCATCGACGAGGTGAAAGACATCGTCGACGACCTCGCCAAGTGGGCGGAGGCGGAGCGGCTGGGCAATGTTCTCGGAGATCGTCGGACACTCGAGCCGTTGCTCACCGAGGCCCGCAGCGGTTCGGGGCTCTCGCGCACGTCGTGGCAAACGGTGGCGTGGTTGGGGCCGCAGATGACGCGCGACATCGAATCGCTTCGGGCGCGACTGATGCGCGAGGTTGCCGATCAGGAGCGCTCGCGTGCCGCCGGTGGCCGAGCCGACCAGGTCGACGTGTTGGAAGACCGGGTGAAGATGGTGCTGGCACTCCTGGTGGTAGCGGAGGAGAACCTGGCGTGGTGGAAGGAGATTGAGCTTGCCCATGCCCGCGACCATGAGCCTGCAGCCTTGGCCACCAAGACGGCTGCAGCGAGAGAGTTTCTCGACCGGCTCGATGCCGACGATCGTTCGCTCGTGACTGCGTTGCAGGACAAGCTGATGGAACTCACCCGCCCGTCGGGGTTCGAGGGCCTCAACCCGTTTGCTCGAAAGCTGTTGACGACCGAGGCGGCGAGCCTCTCCGAGGCAATCTCCGAGTTTGCGGAGCGGCGTCGTTTGGTGGCCGAGGCAACTGAGCTGGTGGCGCTTCCCGACGCCCGCGAGTCGTTCAACAACGTGAAGCAAGTTGTGGCCGACGGCCTGCGTCGGGGCAAGGACGCGGTGGCCAGCGTGGTGCCCAACAACAAGCGTGCCGTCGAGCGCGGCGAGGAACCGCAGGCTTTGGAGCCCGGCGGCGAGCCGGAACCCAAGTCGGACCATGGGTAACCACTCAGGCCCAACCGCCTCCACTGAGCAACTACGGTTCACCTGATGGCGACCCTGTGGGGCATTCACAACGATCAGCCGGCGCTCGACCTGATCGAAGGGAAGTTCATCAGCATCGGCTGGGAGGAACTGGGCGACCTTCGGGAGATCGGGCACGACAGGGAGACGCTGAAGGCCCGGCTTGCTGCCACGTATCCGATGGCGAAGCCGGGTGCGATTCCGGTGTGGGCCGGTGTCATCCATCGCTTCATCGAAGGAATGCAGGTGGGCGACTACGTGGTCAGCCCCAACAAGGCCGACCGCACCCTGAACTTCGGCCGCGTGGTGAGCGAGTTCTACGTGGACGAGGGGTCGCTCGGATTGCACGCGAATCGTCGACGTGTCGACTGGATCCGTACAGGCGTGCCTCGCGCCGACTTCTCGCCGAGTGCGCTGCACGAAATCGGCTCCGCACTGACGCTGTTCGTGGTGAAGACACACGCGACTGAGTTTCTAGCGGCGATCGGCTCCGGCACACAGGTCGACAAGCCTGCGGAGCCGAGTGACGACGAGGCGGTCGACCTAGCGGAGGACGAACCCAACGCTGAACGGGTCGACAGCTACAGCCGCGACTTCGTGATCGGTGTGTTGCGCAAGATGGACGCCTACCGGTTCGAACACTTCGTCGCTGGCCTACTGACAGCGATGGGCTATCGAGCCGCGGCCACACAAGCGAGCGGAGACGGAGGGGTTGACGTGATCGCCAGTCGTGACCCCCTCGGCCTGGAACCGCCGATCATCAAGGTGCAGTGCAAGCGCACCGTCAGCGCAATCGGGAGCCCCGACGTGCAGAAGCTCGCTGGAGCACTTGCCAACGGTGGTTCCGAGCTCGGCCTGTTCGTCACGCTTGGTGGGTACTCGACCGACGCGATCCACCTTGAACGAACACGCCAGAACCTGCGTCTGCTGACTGGCACCCAGCTCATCGACCTCATCTTCGAGTACTACGAGTCGCTCGACCCCGAGTGGAAGCGGATGCTGCCTCTACGACGGGTGTACGCCGTCGATCGCGACGTCAGCGGCGCGTGAACAGCCGTCAGCCTTGCCACCTGGGAGCGCATCCAGGAGTGGACAACGTGAGCGTTGTGAGGGCATCGCAGCACGGCTTACGACTGGCGGAAACGCCGAACTGCGGCGGCGGCGTTGGGGCTACCCGCGCTCGCTAGTCACTCGGTGAGGACGTGGGCGACGAATGGGCTGAGTTCGCTCGGCGGAGTCGACTCAGCCATCATGCGCCGCACCCAAGGTGCCTTTACGTGGTCTGCCTTGGCCTTGTGCCCGGTCCGACATTTTGTCCCCAGATCATGAGCGAATGACGCCGCATCAACACTGGATGTTCCGGCAACTGAGGCTAAGAGGGACACTGAGGTCGTTGACAGTCCAATGCACATGATGTGCTCGAGGATTGCCAAGTCACTTGCCGATACTGCGCTACTGAGTTTGATCTCATCGATTCCGACTGTCAACTCGATTGTCGAGCAGCGAGATCACAGCCGAAGTGACGTCCTGCGGACGTAGGACGACGTCTGGAAAGAACTGTTGGTGTTTGCGATTGAAGACTTGGTTAGGAGGAGATTTCTGCAAGAGCGCTATTGTGATCTTGTTGCGCAAGGAGTCGACCATCGTGCCCTCCGTCATGACAATAGAAAGTCCCTGCTCGGACGAGGGCAAAGCTCGGACATCATCCTTTAGGCGACCCTTGAAGGCCAGGATAATCTGCCTAGAGGATCCTTTGGTTCGGTTGAAGAGCAGCATCGGTTTCGGATCGAGACCCTCGATTGTTGACTTGCCTTCGTAGGTTCCACCAGTGAAGAAGTGCGTGTCCTTTGCTGAGAGAATCTCGTAGTCCTGTTCGGTCACACCAAGTTCCTCTTGGAGTTCTCGGTGCAGCGCAGCAACGACCGACTCATCGGGTGAAACTTGGCCGCCTGGGAAACCGAAGTAGTAGAACGGTGGTGGGCCATCGGGGTTGGAGAGCTTGCTCGAGGCAACGACGAGTACGTATCTGCGGGGTGTGTTGCGACGCTGCGACCTTCCGAGTTCCAGGACTGCAACGACTGCGATGGAGTCGGCGGTTCTCGCTTCCTCCTCCCAGTGAATGGTGGTTGGGCGGTACTCGTCCCACTTCTGATCAAAGTACGCCTCCAGCACTCGTGCCAGACTGAAGTCAAGGGCTGTCGTTTGCCCATTTGACGTGGTTGACATCGCCAGCTCGTAAACCGGGGCGTGTTGAGCATTGTCGCTCTGTCTATAGTAGGGCTGTAGGAACGCATGGTCATCAAAGATGAAGAAGCGCCAGAGATAGCCTTCGCGGTGGTGGCGGTACTGAAACCACTGATTTTCGTCGGCAGTTTCTTGCAGATTCGCGAGATGATTGTCGCCAGCACGAATGTCATCACGCCATACTTGGTAGTCCTTGCCTCGAGTCATCGCCCGGAGTTCGCTCAAGTACGGGCTATCTAGGCCGGCCTTAAGAACACGAACGTTGACGTCCTCGCGCATCTGCGGGAGTGACGTTAAGGCATCGAGAAATGGCTCTTGTACGCCAACGGTGGTACCAATCTGGACGAAGATGTCAACCCGTCTCGATTGGCTCATGTGGTCTAGGATTGCTGTTCGCGCGTCCGAGAAGTTGCGATAGATCGTTCTGATACCCGTATCGAGTTCGACGGTCCTTAGAGTGTCTGCAACGACGGGTTGCCGAAGCGCCGAGAGCGACTCGTCGTTCATCATTCGTCGCATCCAGCCGAAGACCGCAAGGCGGACGCGTGGAAGAACCGACGCGATCACTCCTATTGCGACCAACAGGGCGGTAAGGATGACTCCGACCGCGACACTCGCCAAGTAGGCACTAGCCAGGAGGCTGCCGGCCGCTCCGATGAGGATCGCAAAGGTCAAGGACCCGATCCGCTTTGGCTGGTCCAGCGCATGGTTGTTCGCGTGATCCGCCGTTCCTCGAGACTCGCTCACCCTCTCACACCTCGCTCCGCTCCGGTTGTGCGGAATCTAGCTCCAAAGATTCACGCTGAGTTCGCCTTTGGTACCCGGAGTGGTCTCACAGACTCTCATCCGGCTGCCACTTCGAGTAGAGCCAGCCGATGGTTCGACAACTGATCGTCACTCTGTCCTTCGGTTTCGAGTGCATTGCCCGCCGGTAGGTGCTCTCGAGATCGGCGATGGGTTCCGGCATGGGCGCCCACTCGAGCTCGTCGTATCCGTCGGGAGCGGTCGGTGGCGTCGCACCGTTCGGCAGGCAGCCGTAGAGGTCGTACGAGCGGCGCTGCAGTGCACGGATCACCTCGGGGTGGTTGCGGCCGTCCGTGGTCTTGGCGAGGAAGGCGGGCGTGGCGCACAGGTTCCAGAGCGCCGTGTACGCCTCTCGGTTGCGGCTCGCCTGCCACACATGGTTGAACTGCATGTCGCGGCCCCGGCCGTGGCCGGCTGCCCAGAGGTACGCGCTCGTGGGTGAGCTGTTGTCGTCGAACATCACCTGCTGGCCGTCAAGCGTGCCGATGGTGCCCACCTGCTCGCCGGGTTGTCGAGCGTCACGGCGCACCGTGGCGAACACAGCCTGACCGCCGGTCTGCTCCACCGTCGCAGGATGCAGAAACCGGGTGTGGGCTGCCACAGCGTGCAGCGTCGACTCGTATCCGGCCTGTCGCAGCACCGTCGCCAATTGCTCCACGCCGTCAGGGCCGTTGTTTCCTCCGCCGCTTCCTCGCTCCTGCACCTGCCCGCGTTCGAACCGGACGCGCTCCGCCACAAGATCGACCTCCGCGATCACCCATCCAGGCCCCACCCAGGCCGCGGCCTGCACGTGGCTCGGGTTCACCGTGTTGCCCCACCATGTGCGGCTGCTTCGAGCTGAAGCTGGGAGACCACCCACAAGACGATCCAGTTCGGTGAATGTCAGCTCCAGTGCGTCACCAGGCTCTCCGCGCAACCGGCGTGTCAGTGGGTCGTACTTCGCAGCCATGCCCCAAAGTGTTGCACCGCGCGTGCTCGCCTGGGGCGGCCCACCACTCACCAGCCCGCAAGACTTGCTGCCAGTTCGTCGAGGGTGAGGGCGGCGCCTTCGGCTCGGTGGAGGCGGTCGGCATCGCCCAACCCCTCCGCGACCCGAGCCTCAACCG
>DMQJ01000236.1:0-1969 GCA_003455715.1 Acidimicrobiaceae bacterium
GTGGCGCGTCCCGCAGGCCGGCCACCAGCTCCCGCGCCGTGTCGAGACCCGCCGACGTACGGTCCCGGAACCAGTCGAGGGCCTCGTCGGGCTGCGGCAGTCGGAGGGGTGCAGGCGGCGTCATGAGCGCCACTCTAGAAGCGAGCGCCTACACCCCCGCCGACCGAGGCCATGTCTAGCGCTTGTGCTTGCTCTGGCTCACCTGGGTGGTCAGGACGACCTGCGGGGCACCGGAGCCGATCTTGGTCGACTTGACCTTGAACTTGAGCTTGCCCGGAACCAGCTTGGTCACGGTGACGACCATGTAGGTCGAGCCCTTCTTGATCTTCACCTTGAGGTGGCGGATCTTCCCGGCCACCACGTCACCGTTCCGGACGATCTTGACGTTCTTGATCTTGAAGGTGTCGAGCGCGCTGGTCCAGGTGAGCGTGAGCTGGACCTGCTTCGACTTGTTGTCGATCTTGACGGTGTGTCCCTTCGACTTGCCCTGGGTGAGGGTGTCGGTGAACACCTTGGGAGCCGACTGGCAGGTCAGCTTCGTCTGGATGTCGTTCATGACCGACTGCAGCGCCTGGGCGTCCGGCAGGGCGTAGTAGGTGCCGCCGGTGTCGCTGGCGATCTGCTGGAGCCGGGCCTGGTCCGCTGGCCCGGCCAGGCCGGGGCTGAAGCCGATGACGTACGTCGGGGTCTGCGGCGGCACCGCGTTGAGGTGCGCATTGCGGTAGTCGCCTTCGTTGTGGCCGCCGTCGGTGAGGAAGATCCGGGCGTTGGCCACCGGGTTCGCCGTACGCGCGGCGTCGAAGGCCGCGTTGTAGTCCGTGGTCCCGTTGTCTGCCTGGACCAACGCATCCAGCGAGGCCTTCATCGCCGCGGCCGCGCCGCCGACCGGAGCCGGCGCGAACACCGGGTTGGCGGCAGTGCCGAACTCGGTCGCGCCGAGGATGGTCGAGTTGCCCAGCGCGTCGATGAGCAGGTTCATCGCCTGGACCCGCAACCGGCCATCGTCGGTGAGTGCCATCGAACCCGAGTCGTCGACGATGGCCTGGATGTTCGTGGCCGGGGTGCACGGCGCTGCGGCCGCACCGGCCTGGCCGGCCACCATCGTCGGGACGACGAGGGTGGTGGAGACGAGTCCGACAGTGACGAGTGCTGCGGTACGCGTGATCGGTCGCATGGCGATCCCCTGGCGTGGATGAAAGTGCGGGTCCCTTGCATGGTGCGGCCGGGCGACATCGCAGTGCATCGCCCAGATGAGTCATTCCCAAGCGGCGCGAAGCGTGCGACGGAACTCCGCATCCCCCATCCAGATTGGGGATGCGACGGATCAAGCCAGCTGACCCCGCCGGCGGGTCAGGTACGCGCGCTCGGCGTCGTTGTCGATGAGCTCGAGTGCCGCGTCGTACGCAGCCCGCGACTCGGCCGAGCGACCGAGGCGGCGCAGCAGGTCGGCTCGGGTGACGTGCCAAGGGTGGTACGACGCGATGCTGGGCTGGACGTCTGGGAGTCGGTCGACCTGGGCCAAGGCCACCTCCGGGCCGTCGAGCTCGGCGATCGCCACCGCCCGGTTGAGCGCCACGATAGGCGAGGGGACGACGGCGTACAGCTGGCCGTAGAGCGCGGCGACCTGGGCCCAGTCGGTGTCGCTCGCGACGGCGGCGTCGGTGTGGACCGCATTGATCGCGGCGAGCAGTTGGTATTGGCCGGGTGCGGGGCCTCCGGTGGCACGCAGGGCCAGGCACTCGCGCACGAGCGCGTGTCCTTCCTCGATCAGCGCGCGGTCCCAGCCGCCCCGGTCCTGTTCGTGCAACGGCACCAACTCGCCGTCGGCGACCCGCATGGGGCGCCGCGCCTCGCTCAGCAACATCAGCGCGAGCAGTCCGGTCACCTCGGTGACCTCCGGCAGCAGGGCGTGCAGGATCCGCGCGAGCCGGATCGCCTCGCCGGGCAGTTCGTCGCGGATCGGCGAGGC
>DMQJ01000236.1:2156-2500 GCA_003455715.1 Acidimicrobiaceae bacterium
CAGTTCGTCGCGGATCGGCGAGGCATCGGCCGACGAGGAGAGGTAGCCCTCGTTGTAGACGAGGTAGATCACCGCGAGCACACCGTTGACCCGCTGGGCGAGGTCCTCGGCACTGGGCACGCGGTAGGGGATCTTGGCCACGCTGATCTTCTTCTTCGCCCGCGTGATGCGCTGCGCCATCGTCGTCTCGGGGACGAGGAACGCCTGCGCGATCTCGGCCACGGTCAGGCCGCCGAGCAACCGCAGGGTGAGCGCCACCCGCGCCTCAGGGGCCAACGCCGGGTGACAGCAGGTGAAGATGAGCCGCAGTCGGTCGTCCTCGACGATGCCGGTCGGCTCGTGGG
>DMQJ01000236.1:2710-2915 GCA_003455715.1 Acidimicrobiaceae bacterium
CGACGATGCCGGTCGGCTCGTGGGGCGTGTCGTCGTGGATCACGAAGGCCGCCTGATGCTTGGCGTCACGGTGGGACTCGCGGCGGAGCCGGTCGATGGCACGGTTGCCCGCGGTGGTGGTCAGCCAGCCGCCCGGGTTGGGCGGTACGCCGTCCACCGGCCACTTCTCAACTGCGGAGAGCAGGGCCTCGGCGGCCGCATCCTC
>DMQJ01000414.1:0-411 GCA_003455715.1 Acidimicrobiaceae bacterium
TCCGCCCACTCCACCCCCGGGCAAAGCGCGCCCGACTCATGGGCGGGACCGGCACCCGACAGGCCCTTGCGGTCGCCGCCCAACGACACCGCGACCGTGGCATCGGCGCTGGCGGCTGCGAGCGGCGCGATGGGCACCGGGTTGAGCAGGCCGCCGTCGGCGAGGAGGCGCCCGTTGTGCATCACCGGGGTGATGACGCTGGGGATGGCGATGGAGGCTCGGATGGCCACGTCGGCCGGCCCCGACTGAAACCACACCTCGCGCCCGGCGAACAGATCAGAGGCAACAGCGGTGAACGGGATGGGCAGGTCTTCGATGAGCACGCCGCCGAGCAACTCGCGCACCTTGGCGAACACCTTCTCGGCCTTGATGGCGCCGGGCGACGAGAGCGACGGGTCGAGCAGGCGCAGG
>DMQJ01000414.1:587-1292 GCA_003455715.1 Acidimicrobiaceae bacterium
AGCGACGGGTCGAGCAGGCGCAGGACGTCGAGTTGCGACAGTGAGGTGGCCCAGTCGGTGTAGGGCTCGAGCGACCCGGCGGCATGCAACCCACCCACGAGCGCGCCCATCGACGACCCGGCGATGGTGACGATGTCGAACCCGCGCTCGGTGAGCACCTGGATGACGCCCACGTGCGCATAGCCGCGCGCGCCACCGCTGCCGAGAGCGAGCGCCACCCTGGTGGGCCGGACGGCCGGCACCTCACTCATGTCAGAGCACGTACCCCTTGGGAATCACCACAATGCCCCGATCGCTCACCGTGAACCGTTGGCGGTCGGCCTCGAGGTCGTACCCGATGCGCACACCGGGCGGGATGACGACGTTCTTGTCGACGATGCACCGGTTGATGCGTGCGCCCGGACCCACCTTCACACCGGGGAAGAGGATGCTGCCGGTGACGTGTGAGTCGTGATGGATGATGACGTCGGGGGCGACGATGGAACCTTCCACATGCCCGCCCGACACGATGGACCCGTTGCTCAGCAGGCTGCCGTCGACGAACGAGGGCTCGCCGCCGGCGCCACGCGACACCTTCGCCGGGGGATGGCTTTCGTGACTGGTGAACACCGGCCACTTGTCGTTGTAGAGGTTGAACACGGGCACCGGCGCCAGCAGGTCCATGTTGGCCTCGTAGTACGAGTCGATGGTGCCGACGTCGCGCCA
>DMQJ01000414.1:1481-2163 GCA_003455715.1 Acidimicrobiaceae bacterium
GTCGATGGTGCCGACGTCGCGCCAGTAGCCCTTCTCGCGCTCGTCTTGGCCGGGCACGATGTTGGTGCTGAAGTCGTACACGTGCGCCACACCCGCAGCGGTGAGGGCGGGGATGACATGCCCCCCGATGTCGGTGGCCACGGCATCGTTGCCGGTGGGCGTGACGATGTCGATGAGGGTCTTGGTGTCGAACACGTAGTTGCCCATGCTGGCCAGGCAGCGGGTGGAGTCGCCCGGCATGGTGGGCGGCGTCGGCGACTTCTCGTGGAACGCCACGATCTGCCCGTGCTCGTCGCTTTCGATGACGCCGAACGACTTGGCGTCCTCGTAGCCCACCGGAATGGCGGCCACGGTGACACCGGCACCCGACGCCAAGTGGTGCTCCACCATCTGGCGGGGATCCATGCGGTAGATGTGGTCGGCGCCGAACACGCACACCACGTCGGGGTTCTCGTCGGTGATGAGGTTGATGTTCTGGTAGATCGCGTCGGCGGAGCCGGCGAACCAGTGCGGGCCACGCCGCATCTGCGCCGGCACCGGGGTGACGTAGTTGCCGAGCAGGCCGCTGAAGCGCCAGGTCTGGCTGATGTGCCGGTCGAGGCTGTGACTCATGTACTGGGTGAGCACGACGATCTTCAGGTAGCGGGCATTGGCGAAATTCGACAGGGCGAAGTCGATGATG
>DMQJ01000414.1:2349-2621 GCA_003455715.1 Acidimicrobiaceae bacterium
GACAGGGCGAAGTCGATGATGCGGTAGCCACCCCCGAAGGGCACTGCGGGCTTTGCCCGATCCTGGGTGAGGGGCAGCATGCGCTTGCCCTCGCCACCTGCCAGCACCATCACGAGCACCTTGGGATCGGCCATGTCTGGAATGTACCCCTCATGTCTGGGCAGCGGGGGCGATGAGTTACCTTCGTCATCGGTGAAAGTGCTGTTCGTCACTCCGGAGTGCTACCCGTTGGTGAAAACCGGCGGCTTGGCCGACGTTGCCGGAGCCCTCCC
>DMQJ01000018.1:0-4158 GCA_003455715.1 Acidimicrobiaceae bacterium
CCCACCACCGAGCGGTCCGGTTGCGCCGGCTGACCAGGCTGACCCGGCTGACCCGGCACGCCGCCTTGTCCGGGCATCTGCGGCGGTTGGTAAGACATCAGTGCACCCCCAGTCGCCGTGCGACCAGCTCGATTCGTTCGTCAGGTTGTACCACGGCGGCGCGCACGTTCTGTACACCACCCGCCCCGTAGAAGTCGCCAGGGCTCACCAGCGCGCCGCCCACGGCGGCCAACCGCTCGGCAAACGCCCAGCCATCGGTGGCATCGAACCACAGGTAAAAGGCACCGGCAGGCATGGGGACCTCGAGGCCCGACCACTCCGACAGGACCGTCGCAAGGCGCTCGAGTCGCCGGCGATACCGGTCTCGCTGCACCTGCACATGCTGGTCGTCGGCCAACGCAATGGCCCCAGCTGCCTGCGCGGGGCCGGGCACCAACATGCCGACATGCTTGCGCACCTCACGCAGGTACTGCACAAGTTCAGCATCGCCCGCGTAGAAGCCGACCCGGAGGCCGGCGAGGTTGGAACGCTTCGACAGTGAGTGCACCGCGACCACCCCGTCGAGCCCGTGCTCGAGGATGGTGCGTGGCCGGCCATCCCACGTGAACTCCACGTAGCACTCGTCGGAGAACACCGGCACACCGTTCGCCCGCCCCCACGCGGCAGCGGCGGCGAGGTCGCTCAGCGCGCCGGTGGGGTTCGACGGGCTGTTCACCCACAACATCACCGCTCGTGCAGCGTCGGCGGGGTCGATCGCCGCGAGGTCGATGCCGCCGTCGGCCGTGGGTGGCACTGGCACCGGACGACAGCCAGCCAGCACGGCACCCATCTCGTAGGTGGGGTACGCCACTGCAGGAAACAGCACCGTGTCGCGACCAGGAGTCCGTAACCGGAGGTAGTGCGGGGTGGTGGCCACGAACTCCTTGGTGCCCACGCAGGCAGCCACCTGCGAGGTGGGCACGTCGACATCGAAGCGGCGGCTGATCCAGGCCTGCACGGCCTGCCGCAGCGCATCCGTGCCGATGCTGGGGGGATACCCGCGCTCGCTGTCGCTCGCGGCCAGGGCCGCGACCACCTCAGGGGGAGGCGGGTCGCACGGGGTGCCGATCGACAAGTCGACCATGCCGCCGTCGAGGGCCTTGGCCAGCGGGACGAGGCGATCGAGCCGGTCGTAGGGATAGGGCGGGGGGACGAAGCCCTGCTGCTCGTTCATGCGTCGCTCATCCTGCCCCATCGCGAGCCCCTGCGCCCACCGCGACTGCTCACACCGCCGTCAGGCCGGGTGTACGACATACTCGGAGAGTCGCCCGGCCGACGCATCAGAGAGACGTGCCCGGATACGCACTCCGTCGTCGCCGTGGAACGTGCTCACGACCTCACCCTCCCGGTGCACCGACGCCAGCACGTCGCCGCGCTCGTAGGGAATGAGCAGTTCCACCACCCTGGTGATCGCGCGAAGGCGATCGGCCAAGGTGCGCAGGAATAGTTCAACACCCTCTCCGGTATGGGCGCTCACCGCCACCGACCCGGGATGTCGAGCCACGAGCTCGGCGGCCACGTCAGCCGCCACGTCGGCCTTGTTGAACACCAGCAACTCGGGCACCGCCTGGGCGTCGATCTCGCCGAGTACTTCGCGCACTGCGGCAATCTGGCCGTCGGGGTCGGGTGCGGCGCAGTCGACAACATGCACAAGGAAGTCTGCGGTGCGGGCGACTTCCAGGGTGCTCTTGAAGGCCTCCACAAGACCGTGCGGCAGGCGCCGGACAAACCCGACCGTGTCGGTGAGCAACACGGGTTCACCACCGGGGAGTGACAGTCGACGAGTGGTGGGGTCGAGGGTGGCGAACAGACGATCTTCCGCCAGCACCCCGGCGTGGGTAAGGCGGTTGAGCAGTGTGGACTTGCCGGCGTTGGTGTAGCCGACGATGGTGACGGCGGCGAGGCCGCTGCGGTCGCGACCTTTTCGTTGCAGTGTGCGATTGTGCGCCAGCGCCTTCAGGTCGGTCTCGAGCTTGCTGATGCGCCGCATGATGCGCCGGCGATCGACTTCGAGCTTCGTCTCGCCACTACCGAACCGGCCACCAATGCCACCGCGCTGCTGAGAGAGCCTGGCCGTGGCGCCGCGCCGCAAACGCGGGAGTCGATAGCGCAACAACGCCAACTCCACCTGAGCCTTGCCCTCCAGCGTGTGGGCGTTCTGGGCGAAGATGTCGAGAATCACCGCAGTGCGATCCAGCGCGGTGCGACCGAGGAGCTTCTCCAGGTTGTACTGCTGTGCGGGGCTCAGCTCATTGTCGAACACCACGGTGTCGGCGTCGACTGCGAGGCAGATCTCCTTCAGCTCCTCCGCTTTGCCCTTGCCGATGAACCAGGTGTGGTCGGGGGTGTCGCGGCGTTGCACGAGGCGTGCCACCACGTCGGCGCCCGCAGTGTCGATGAGTAACTCGAGCTCGTCGAGGCTGACCTCGGTGTCGTCGTCGGTGTGTCCGGGGAAGGTCACCGAGACAGCCACGATCTGCTCTCGCTTGGTGCGCTCGATGAGCGTTGCGCCGAGCGCTTCGTTGTACGGGCTGTTCATCCTCGACCTTCCCGCACGGCACCCATGTGGTTCACACCTCGACGTCGAATGAGATCGATGCGACGTACTGCGCCGGACCCACGAGGGTGACCCGGCCGGCGGAGGGGCTGTGCAGACGTACCTTGGCACTTCCACCGTCCATGTGCACAGTGATTTCCGCCGCCTCGGGGCGCACCATTCCCCACTGGTGGGCGGCCCACGCCACCGCACATGCTCCGGTACCGCAGGCCTCGGTGATGCCCGCGCCGCGTTCATGCACTCGCATCGTGACCGCGTCGGGTTCTGGGCCACTCTCGACGATCTCGAGGTTCACCTGTGGAACCGCCAGCCCGAGCGTGAGGAGATCCACCTCGGCCACCGAATCGACCGCGACGACACTGTGTGGGTTCCCCAACGACAGGTGGCTCACTGGGCGCATTGGATCGCACCCGAGCCGGTGCCACTCGGAGGGCTCGGGCAGCGGCCGCACCTCCCCCATGTCGACCGCCGCGCTGATGACCCCCAGTGACGGGCCCTCAGCGAGTTCCACCGTGCGCTCTCCGGCGTCGGTGAGGATGCGTTGCGGCTGGAGGTCTCCGCTGCGCATGGCCACCGCCTGGGCGAAGCAGCGGATGCCGTTGCCGCTCATCTCCGCCCGCGACCCGTCGGCGTTGTAGAGCACCATTCGCGCCACGAACCCCGGCTCGTCGGTGCCAACCAGAAGGCCGTCGGCCCCGACACCTCGCCGACGGTCGCACAGGCGTCGAGCAAGCGCCGGGAGGTCGGCGACGTCGGGGTCGAAAAGCACGAGGAAGTCGTTGCCGAGTCCATGGTGCTTGGTGAGGGAGAGAGTGGTCATAGCGCCTCAAGAACGGGGAGCACCTCGGCGATCGGGTCGGCCGAGACGTCTACCCAGCGTATGCGTGGGTCGCGCCGGAACCATCGCTCCTGGCGAACCGAGAACTGCCGGGTGCGCAGGATGATGGTGTCGACGGCTTCCTCAAGCGTGCACTCGCCCTGCAGATGGTCGATGACTTCTTTGTAGCCCAGCGCTTGTGCTGCCGTTCGCGACAACCCACCCGGCGCCTCGACGAGCCCACGGACTTCGGCCACCAAGCCGGCCTCCACCATGCGGTGCACGCGTGCTGCGATGCGTTGGGCGAGAGCGTCGCGTTGCCAGCGCAGCCCGACCACGTCGAACGCGATGGGTGGGTACTGCTGCAAGCCGGGACCGAACGAACTGAACAGCCGCCCGCTGCCCTGCACCACCTCCAGGGCACGAACGACGCGGCGAGCGTTGCTCGGCTCCATCCGGGCAGCGGCCGTCGGGTCGAGTGCCGCAAGTTCTGCGTGCAGTGCCTCCGGCCCCTCGGTTTCGGCGCGTGCTTCCAGCGTGGCGCGCACGTGTGGCCATTGGCCAGGCATCTCCATCGGGTCGGTGAGCGCGCGCAGATACAGCCCGGTGCCGGCCACCAGCACCGCCCTGCCGCCCCGGTCGGCGATCTCGCGCAGGCACCGTTGCGCGTGAACGGCAAACTCGGCCACGGTGAAGTCGCGGCTCGGCTCGACCAGGTCGATGCAATGGTGCGGCACGTCGGCCT
>DMQJ01000018.1:4374-4744 GCA_003455715.1 Acidimicrobiaceae bacterium
GCACGTCGGCCTGATCGGCGGCTGACGGCTTGGCCGTACCGATGTCCATCCCCTGGTACACCTGCATTGCGTCGACGGCGATGATCTCGGCGCCCCGACAGCCACGGGCGAACGCCATCGCCACATCACTCTTGCCCGAGGCCGTTGGCCCGAGCACTACCAGTGGGCGCGGCGGAGCGCTCACCCGGCCAGGACAGGGATGCGGCGCTTGTGTGCCGGCTCGGCCACCACTTCCACGAAGCGACCCATCAGGTGGTGCGGTGCAGCCGAGGTGACTTCCACGGTGGCGTAGGTGCCGACACGCAACGGAGTGGGCGGCGTGAAGTGCACGAGCTTGTTCTGGCGGGTGCGACCCGAGAGGACCGAAGGG
>DMQJ01000018.1:4996-5247 GCA_003455715.1 Acidimicrobiaceae bacterium
CTTTCTTGCTCGGGCCCTCCACGAGCACTTCCTCCACCATCCCGACTCGTGCCTGATGCTTGGCGAGTGCACTGCGCTCCACCACGATGCGCAGCCGCTGGAACCGCTCTCCGGCCACCGCCGGGTCGACGAACTGGGCCTCCATCTCTGCGGCCTCCGTTCCCGGGCGCGGCGAGAAGATGAAGGTGTAGGCGTAGTCGTACTCGGCGGCTGCCGCAACCTCCAGTGTGCGCTCGAAGTCGTCGTCGGTC
>DMQJ01000018.1:5467-5757 GCA_003455715.1 Acidimicrobiaceae bacterium
GGGAAGCCGACGATGATGTCGGTGCTCACCGCCAGGTCGGCGATATGCCGGCGTGCCTCAGCCAGGCGCTCGAGATAGCGGGCCCCGGTGTAGCCCCGATGCATCGCGGCCAACACCCGGTCGCTTCCTGACTGCAGTGGATAGTGCAGGTGTTCGCACACGGCTGACGTGCCCGCCATGGCGGCGAACGTGTCGGCCCGCATTTCTTTCGGGGGGGGGCGCGTGAACCGTACGCGCCGGATGCCGGGCACCTGCCCACCCTCCGCGAGCAGTTGACCACACAACGGACG
>DMQJ01000418.1 GCA_003455715.1 Acidimicrobiaceae bacterium
AAGACGAGCACGAACTCCAGCAGGCCGTTGTCCTTCACCGTGGCGAAGCTGTTCGACGGGTCGGGGATGCCGTAGTCGGAGAACAGGATCGGGATGCTGCCGAGCACACCGATGCGGCCGTTCTCCAGCCGGGCCTCCACCTCGAAGGTCACCGACAGGGTGGTGCCGTGCAGGGTGAGGTCGCCCGTGGCAGTGGCCGTGATGCTTTCGCCTTCAGCTGGGATGGCCCCGAACTCGATCGGCGCCGTGAGCACGAAGGTGGCGGTGGGGAACTCGTCGACGCTCATGATGCGGTCGCGGAACTGGCCATCGCGTCGGTCGGAGTCGCTGGTGACGCTGGCCATGTCGACGGTGAACTCACCAGCGGTCGCCTGCGTGCCCGCCAAGGTGAGCGAACCCGTCACCTGGTTGGTGCGGCCCGCGCCCTCGGTGTCGACCCCGCCGAGCACTTCCTGCACCCGGTAGCCCACCGTGGTGTCGGCTTGGGCAATGGTCCAAACGCCGTCGACGCCTTCACCGTTGATGGGGGCAACGGTGGTGTCGGCCGGAAGTGTGGTGCCTCCGTCGGCGCTCGGCACGGTGGTGTCGCCGCCGAGCGCATCGTCGAGATCGCTGCTGTCGAGCGCTGGCGGTGCGTCCTCCTTGAACCACAGGAGGTAGGCGTAGACGGCGCCCACACCGAGGACGGTGACGGCCACGAGGCCAATGACGATCTTCTTCCAGTGTTGCTGCATGGTGGTCCTTACGCCGGTCGAGCGAAAACGGTTCGAGAGTGGCACGATCATTGCACGCGCAAGGTTTGCGGTGGGCGCGGGCGCTCCGCGTCTGCCGCGTACGCTCCCTGCATGTCCGACACCACGGTGTTCACCGCCCGTCGCATCCACACGATGGCTGCCGATCAGCCGGTTGCCACCGCAGTGGCCGTGCGGGCCGGACGCATTGTGGCAGTCGGCTCGGAGGTCGAGGTGGTGGCGGCGCTCGGGAGCGATGCGTACCGGATCGACACCACGTTGGCCGATCACGTGCTCGTGCCAGGGCTGATCGACCAACATCTCCACCCACTGTTGGCCGCGACCACGCTGGCCACAGAGGTGATCGCCCCAGAGGACTGGGAGTTGCCCGGTCGTACCTTTCGGGCCGCGGCGACACCGGCTGAGTACGACGCCCGCCTTGCGGCTGCCCACGCGTCAGCCGGGCCCGACGACGACTGGCTCCTCACCTGGGGGTTCCATCGGCTGTGGCACGGTGAGCTCGACCGTGCACGCCTCGACGCGGTGAGCGCCACCCGGCCGATCGGCGTTTGGCAGCGATCGTGCCACGAGTTCCACCTCAACTCGGCTGCGCTTGAACGCCTCGGGCTGACGGAGGAGTGGCGGCAATCGAAGGGTCCGTGGGCCGAAATGATCGATCTGCAGCGCGGCCATTTCTGGGAGTTGGGCGCGATGAACGCGCTGCTTCCGAAGCTGGCGCCGCAGCTGATGAGCCGCGAGCGGATGACCCGCGGCCTGCATCAGTTGGTGGCCTACCTGCGGGCCAATGGGGTGACGGCCTTCAACGAGCCGGGCATCATGTGGTCTGTCGAGCCATGGGATCTGTACGAGCAGATTCTTGGCGCCGACGACGTGCCGCTGCTGTCAACGTTCATGGTCGACGGACGCACCCAGTCCGCCCGCGGCATCACCGGGCAGGCGGCGCTCGACGACGCACGGGAGCAGGTGGCCCGTGCACCCGAAGGGAAGGTGCGGATGCTCGACGGACACGTGAAGTTGTTCGCCGATGGGGCGATCATCTCCCAACTGATGCAGATGCGCGAGCCGTACCTCGACGACGAGGGGCGACCCGACGAACACCATCACGGCGAATGGCTGATGACCCCGGCGGAGTACGGCGCGATGTTCGAGACGTACTGGCACGCCGGATGGCAGATCCACACCCACGTGAACGGCGACCGCGGGCTCGACATGGTGCTCGACACGTTGGAGCGCTGTTCGGTCGCCCACCCGCGCCCCGACCATCGAGCCGTGGTGGTGCACTTCGCCAACTCCACCGAGGATCAAGTGGACCGCATCGCTCGCCTCGGCGCCATCGTGTCCGCCAACCCTTACTACCCGGTGGGTTTCGCCGACAAGTATGCGTTGCACGGGCTCGGGCCCGAGCGCGCCGACGTGATGGTGCGGTCGAGGTCGGTGCTCGATCGGGGAGTGCCACTGTCGTTTCACAGCGACCTGCCGATGGGGCCTGCGGCGCCACTGCAGCTGGCGGCCTTCGCCGTCAATCGGCGCACGGTCGGCGGCCGCGTCGCCGGCCCCGAGCAGTGCATCACCGTTGGAGAAGCGTTGCACGCGGTCACCCTCGGTGCGGCGCACTCGTGGCGGATGGAACACGACCTCGGCAGCATTGAGCCCGGCAAGTTGGCGACGTTCACCGTGCTTGCGGCCGACCCCTTCGAGGTCGATCCCACCAGGCTCGGCGACGTGCCGGTGGCTGGCGTCGTGTACGAAGGCCGTTGGTCGCCCGTGCCGCCGGCGGAGCATCGGGCGCAGGCCCGCTCAGCCCGCTTCGTTGCCGTGCCGGGGCATGGCAGCGGGGGTGACGAGTGCGAGCCGCACCAGGGTGGCTGCTCGTGCGTCGCTGCTCGCGCGTTGGCCCGCGCCTACCTGGCCACGATTGATGCGTGGCATGGTTCGGCGGCCTGATGACGGCAGACTTGCGGGCATGACTGCCGTTGTCCAGATTGTCCGTTCCGCTCCGAAGACCGCCGACGCCGTCGGCGTGCCCGTCGCCACCACCGGCACGGTGCCCCGCTCGCTCGGCCTGTCGCGTGCAGCGCTGGCCGCCCACGGCTTCGAGGGCAAGGTGGGCCAGACCCTGCTGCTG
>DMQJ01000372.1:0-11434 GCA_003455715.1 Acidimicrobiaceae bacterium
GGCATCGGGAACCCCGCCAGCGTCACCGTGCCATCGGCGTTGGTGCCGCTCGGCCCGCCCGAGCCCGAGCCACCGGAACCCGAGCCACCGGAACCCGACCCCGTCGTCGTCGTCGGTGCGGCGGCCTTCGCGGCAGCGGTGAGGGCGGTCGCAGTTGCCTGGTCGTACACGCCCGTGGCGGGCAGGCCGGTCTTGCCTTGGAACGCCTTCAGCGCAGCCACCGTTGCGGGCCCGTAGCGACCATCGGCCCCACCCGCGGGGCGATGGCCGACCGCAATCAGCTCACGCTGGAAGGCTGCCACTGCTGAACCCACCGCTCCGGGCTTCAACAGCACCGTCGACGTCGGGGTGGTGGTGGGAGGAGCCGTGGTCGACGGCGCCGTCGTAGTGGGTGCCGTCGTCGGTGGGGTGGACGCGCCCGCGGCTGCGTGGGCCAGGATGGCGCCCGTCGCTGCGTCGATCGAGCCTGTGGTGGGCAGGCCACGCGACGCTTGGAACTGGCGTACCGCCGCCTCGGTACCGCTGCCGTACCAGCCGTCGGCACCGCCCCGGGGTGTGATGCCCACGGCGATGAGCTGGCGCTGCACCGTCGTCACCGCTGCACCGTTGGCGCCACGAGCCAGAAGGGGAGTGGCGGGAAGCACCCCGAGCGCCACCGCAGTTGCCGTGTCGACGATGCCGTTGGCGGGCAACCCTCGCTTGCGCTGGTACTCGGTAACTGCGGCCTGCGTGCCCGGCCCGAAGATGCCATCGACCCCGCCCCGCACGGTGATGCCAGCGTTCACCAGCGCCTGCTGGATGGTGCGCACGACGGGCGTGCGATCGCCCCGCTGCGCCACTACCGCACCGCCCGAGCGCAGTGCCGACTCCGTGTGGCTCGCACCGGCCGAGACGAACGACACCTGGGGGAGCGGCCCGAGTGCGGCACCCCCCGCAGCCAGCAGGCTGAGGGCGAGTGTGGCGCCGATGCGGCGCAGGGCGCGATGGTGGTGCTGGAGCATGTCTGCCTCCCACTGCTCTGCCACCCGCTTGGTGGGTCACCATAGCGCACCCGACGCCATCGAACCGTCATGTTCGTAACGGTTCCGTAACAAGCTGGGTAGGGATAGCCCCACCAGGGTGACACCGGGTGACGGTCTGGCCCAGCGTCAGTACGAGGCGCACCCTGGTCGCCATGCAGACACTCCTCGATCTTGCCGCCGAACAGGTGCGCTCCGCCCCGCCTGGCATCATGCACGTTGTGCTGCGCGCCGTCACCCACCAGCCAACCCTCGCGGTGCTGGCCATGCTGGGCATCGGCGCGCTCAGCACCGGGGGAGCGTCATGAGCATCGCGGCCATCACACTTCCCGCAGTACCTGCAGATGCCCGCGGCTTCGCCGCCTATCGCTCGCCCACGGTGTGGCGTCAGAGCCTCTACCTGCTGCTCGACCTGCTGGTGGGCGTCGGCCTATTCACCGCGGCCACCACGCTGTTGTCCACCGGGGCGGGGCTTGCCATCACGTTGGTGGGCATTCCGTTGCTCGCCGTCACGGTGGTGGGCGGGCGGGCGGTGGCCACATTCGAACGTGTGCGGGTGCGCGGCCTGCTCGACGTCGATCTGCCCACATGGGCTCCGCTCGACCTGCCCGACGGACTGATGGCCAAGCTGCGGGCGACCCTCACCGATCGACCGGGTTGGAAGGGCCTTGCCTACGCCGGCCTGATGCTGCCCTGGGGAACCCTCACGTTCAGCCTGACGGTCACCATTTGGGCGCTGGCCGTCGGGATGACATCGGCGCCCCTGTGGTCGCTGTGGAGTGATCCGCCGCCCGCTTTCACCTTGGGTGACACTCGGGTAGAGATCGAGGGTTGGGGCATGGTGGGCCTGGCTGCCGTGTCGACCGTGTTGGGTGTTGCACTCCTGTGGGTGCTGCCGCGCATCATCCGTGGGCTGGCCAGCGCCGACTTGGCGCTCGCCCGATCCCTCCTGGCGCCGAGTGGTGAACAGGCCCTCGCTCAACGGGTGGCTGAACTGTCGGCCAGCCGTGACGCATCGGTGTCGTCGGCGGCGGGAGAGCTTCGACGCATCGAACGCGACCTGCACGACGGCGCCCAGCAGCGAATGGTGAGCGTGGCCATGCAGTTGGGCCAGGCCAAGGAGCGGCTGGCGGAGATCGACGACCCGAAGGCCCAGGCCCTGGTGCAACAGGCCCATGAGGAGGCCAAGTTGGCCATCGCCGAACTGCGCAACCTGGTGCGCGGCATCCACCCGGCGGTGCTCACCGACCGAGGTCTCGATGCGGCCGTGAGCGCGCTGGTGGCTCGTTGCCCGGTTCCGGTGGAGCTCACTAGCGAACTCGGAGGACGCCGCCTCGGGCCCACCTGCGAGGCCACCGCCTACTTCACCATCGCCGAGGCACTCACCAACGTGGCCAAGCACAGCCGAGCCAACTCGGCTGAGGTGCGCATGCGTGAACGCGATGGGGTGCTGGTGGTGGAGGTGACCGATGACGGCGTCGGTGGCGCAGTGGCAGGTGGTGCGGGCGGCTTGCATGGCCTGATGGAACGGGTGCAGGCGGTGGAGGGCCGGTTGCGGGTGGCCAGCCCTGTCGGCGGCCCCACAACGGTGAGGTTGGAGGTTCCGTGCGCATCGTGATGGCCGAAGATTCGGTGCTGTTGCGCGAAGGCATCACCCGCCTGCTGCACGACTACGGGCACGAGGTGGTGGCCGCCCTTGGCGACGCCACGGAGCTGGTGGCAACAGTGGAGGAGTGGCGACCCGACCTGGTGCTGGCCGACGTGCGCATGCCGCCCACCCACACTGATGAAGGCCTTCGTGCCGCGGTGAGCTTGCGGACCGTGATGCCCACCATGCCGGTGCTGGTGCTGTCGCAGTATGTGGAGGAGCGATACGCCACTGAGCTCTTGGCGCTTGGGGTCGCGGGGGTGGGCTACCTGCTGAAGGAGCGTGTGGCCGACGTGCGCGAGTTCGTCGAGGCAGCCGAACGGGTCGCTGCCGGCGGCACGGCGCTCGACCCCGAGGTGGTGAGCCAACTGCTGGTGCGCAGCCGTCGGCGTGAGCCGTTAACAGCCCTGACAGCGAGAGAGCGTGAGGTGCTGGCTCTCATGGCGCAGGGGTTGTCGAACGTAGCGATCGCTGGCCGCTTGGTGGTGAGCGAGGGTGCCGTCGAGAAGCACATCTCCAACATCTTCACCAAGCTCGACCTACCGCCGAGCGAGCTCGAGCATCGGCGGGTGCTGGCCGTGCTTCGTTTCCTCGGGCACGGTCCCGGCTCGGTGTGACACGCACCCGCAGACGAGCGCTCAAGTCGGTGGTGGTCTGAGCCGAAAGAAGTGGTCGAGACGAAACCTTGACACTTCTCATGCGGCGGCACTTTCCTCCTGACACCTCTACGCGCACGCCTGCGGACCGCTATTGGGCGGCCTTCATGGCAGCAGCGATGACTCTCGCGCTCTTCGGCGTGGGGGCCTTTCCGTACGTCCTAGCCGTCACCACCGGCGGCACCCGGGCCTGGCTGCTCGGCTTGGGGCTGGGCATGTTGGCAGTGGTCCTGGTCGCCGCAGTCTTGTTCGTGACTCGCCGAGTGCACACCGCCGAGTCGAGGCGGTCGACCTTCTTCCGAATCGGGCTGGCGTTCGCTCCGCCCATGCTGACGGCGATAGCGATCGACGGGGGAGCCGCCAGCCCCCTCGTGCTGGCCCTTTTGCCACCCGCCGCGCTGGCGGCTGCTGCATTTCCTCCGCGAGATGCGGCCTGGCATATCGGACCGATCGTTGCGGGCTACGGCTTCTTGCTGGTGCTGGGCCCGGTACCGCCTGGCTGGATGCTGGCGATGGCCATCGGCGTGTTCCTGTCGGTGGTGGTGCCGATCATGGTGGTGCGCCAAGCGACGCTGCAGTACGCAATCGAGCAGGAGCGACGTGCCGACTCGTTCCAGCGACTGTCGGCCGTCGACGCGCTGACCGGGTGCCTCAACCACGGCGCTTTCCACGACGCCCTGCAGGACGAGATTGAACGGGCGACCGCCGGAGGAGCGACCTTCTCGCTGGTGCTGCTCGACGTCGACCACTTCAAGGACGTCAACGACACGCTGGGGCACCTCGTGGGTGACGCGGTGCTTGCCGAGATCGGCCGCCTCCTGCGCTCGACGGCTCGGGCCAACGACAGCGTGGGTCGGATCGGTGGCGAGGAGTTCGCCATGCTGCTGCGGGCGACGGATCTGCACGGCGCGGCGGCGCTGGCCGAACGTGTGCGTGTAGCGGTGGCGGCCCAGCCCGGGGTGCGGGTGACGGTGAGCAGCGGTGTGGGCGAGTGGTGGCCAGGAGCGTCGGCCGGTCAGCTCCGTCGCCGTGTCGACGCCGTGCTGTACGACGCCAAACGGGCGGGACGCGATCGCGTCGTGTGCGTTCCTGCGGCGTAGGAGAGTGGCGCTCGTTGTTGACGCTCCGACTCACCCTGCCGTTCTGACATAACGAGGATTATGGGCGTTGCAGTTCACGATCACGAAGTGGGCGTGCGGCCTCCAGCAGCCAATCGACGATGCTGCGCAGCTCAGCGGCTCTGGGCTGTGCGCCCACTGCATGGAGATCTTTCTCGGCGTCGTTGACGGCGCACGCCAGCACGTACAGCTCGTCGTGCAATGCATCGAGTTCGTCTTTGGCGACGATCAGCTCGTTCTCGGCCAACTGCAGGTCGCCAGCACGCTGCTGGTGCACCCAGTGCCACTGTCGGCACGCTTGCGAACAGAACTGGCGGGGACGGCCGGTTGTCTGTGGCGGCAGCACTCTCCTGCACTGCTTGCACCGCGCCCGCTCTTCTGACTCGGGTTTCGTCATGACGAAACGCTAACCGCTGCCGTCCCCCGCTGGCGGAACTCTGTTCACTCGTCTGTGGCTACGTGCTCCCGCTTGACGTTCATGATGGACACCACTCGTCCGGGATCGTGTAGAGAAGGTCTTTGTCGCCGACGTGTTCGAGTTCAGCCACCTCGCCTGTGGATCTGTAGACCAACTCGCCGAACGAGACTTCGACATAGAACTCACCTGGGTACAGATCCTTGCCGATAGTGGCAACGTGGCTCTGTCCTGGCGCCGCTTTCGTGGTCACTTGCCACTTGGTGCCGCCCTCGAACGTCATTGAGACGTCGGCTTGCACCACGCACTGGTTGAGAACTTCAACGCGCCATCCCTTTGAACAACCTGTCAACACCATCGCTAGGACAAGCAGCAGTGCCGAGGAAGTTTGCGGGCAGCTCAGCGAGCCCCGCCTCATTGCCAGATCGCTACTCACGCCCCGCTCCCCTGTACAGCAGGCAATGCATAACTCGTTCAGCGATCGACCAGCGACTCTGCTGCACGCCACGCAGCTTCGGCGCGGTCGAGCCGGTCTGCAGCCTGTGCTCGGAGACGGTCGGCCACACCCGCCACCAGCAGGTTGGCCAACGCCAGGGTGCCAACGTGGCTGTCGAAAGGCCCTCCCCCGGCGGCCGCCACGGTGAACGTGTGCTCGGCCAGGGAGGCCAGTGGCGACAACAGGCTGTCTGTCACCGCCACGCACCACACGCCCTGCGCCGAGGCGGCGCGAGCGCCTTCCACCACCCAGCGGTCGTACCGGCGCAGGTCGAGCACCACCAGCACGTCGCCTTCGCCAGCTAATGCAATCGTGCGTCGAACCGCAACGTCGTTGCCGTCGACCAACAGCACCCCGTCGCGCAGCGAACACAACTCGCTCACCAACTGCTGCGCGACGCCCAGCGACGCATCCCCCGACAGCACCAGCACTCGCCCGGTGGTGTCGGAGAGACGAGCCACCACGGCGGCCAGCGCTTCGTCGCTGAGCGACGTGAGCGTGGTGGTGACGTTGCCGACCTCCAGTTGGAGGTGGCGGCTGATGGCATCCGACGCCGCGGGTTCGCGAATGCGCTCGGCGGCCGGCCGAAGTTGGTTGGCCAGCGCATGTTGCACCGAGGCCTGCAGCCCCGTAAAGCCGTCGAAGCCGAGCTTCGTCGCCAACCGCACCACCGTGGCCGCCCCTGACGCAGATGCCTCTGCCAGATCGGCAACCGTGCCGAACGCCACCAACTGCGGCTGCTCAAGCACCACCTCGGCCACCCGACGCTCGGCCGGGGTGAGGGTGGCCCCGGCCCGGCCAATGCGATCAGCGACTTCCACGGGCCGCAGCGTAGTCGTGCAGGGTTCGCCGACTCAGCTATTCCAGTCGCTACACTGGTATGGAACGAACGTTCCAACACTCAAGGGGAGCCTGAATGTCCACCGCTGTCAGCCACGCCATGCCCGTCGTTGTCGACGCCCATGCCTGGAGCCACGCAACGGTGCCCAACCTCCCCATTGGAGACGAAGCGTTCGTTCAGACGGCTGGAGCCGCAGCCCGACTGATGCCGGCCGACGTGCACGACGCGCTGGTGCAGTTCGCCGATCACGGCCACCGCTCGGGCGCCCTCCTGCTGAAAGGCGTGCCGGTTGGCGAACTGCCGCCCACTCCCCCGTCGCCCACCGCTCCGTTCCAGAAGGACCGCACCAGTGAGTTCACCTTGCTCGCTGCGGCCCGACGCCTCGGCCAGCCGGTGGGCTACGAGCCCGAGCACGGTGGCGACCTGGTGCAGAACATCGTGCCCGTGCCCACGGCCACCGACCGTCAGGTGAGCACCTCGTCGAAGGTGAACCTGATGTTCCACACCGAGGCCGCCTTTCACCCGCACCGTCCCCGGTACTTGCTGCTCATCTGCCTGCGCGGCGACCCGCAGGCGTTCACCACCCTGGCCTCCATCCGCGAGGTGCTGCCGGTTCTGCCCGAGCGCACCGTCGAAGTGCTGTTCCAGCCACGCTTCCGTACTGCCATCGACGAGAGCTACCTGCACGGCCGCGCGAACGTGCTCGGCGCGCCGATGCCCGTGCTCACCGGCACGCTCGACGACCCGACCATGGTGTTCGACGAAGACCTGATGGTGGGTCTCGACGAGGAAGCAGAGGCGGCGCTGCACACGTTGGGCGAAGCCGTCGTCGCCAACCAGATCGGCGTGTCGCTGGAGGCGGGCGATCTGCTGGTGGTCGACAACAACGTCGCCGTCCATGGCCGCACTCCGTTCACGCCCCGCTTCGACGGCACCGACCGTTGGCTGCAGCGGGCGATGGTGGTCGCCGACCTGGCGCCCAGCGCGGCCGACCGCAACGGTCGCGTCATCACCACCGTCTTCGGTGCGTAACCGACACCGGTCGGTCGCGTCAGCAGGTCCACACGCCACAATGGCAGCCATGAACGCCTCGTTGCCTCCCGCCCCTGCACGCGCCTTCGCCAGCGACAACGCCGCAGGCGCGCACCCGGCGGTGCTGCAGGCGGTGCTCGAGGCCAACGAGGGCCACGCGCTCGCGTATGGCGCAGATCGTTGGACGGCCGAGGCGCAGGCTCGCTTTCGCGACCTGTTCGGCCCCACCACCGAGTCGTTCCTCACGTGGAACGGCACCGGCGCGAACGTGATGGCCCTCGGCACGATGGTGCAGCCCGGCGACGCAGTGGTGTGCAGCGAATGGGCACACATCGCCGTCGACGAAACCGGTGCACCCGAGCGCTGCTTGGGCACCAAGCTCCTGCCACAGCCCACCACCACCGCCAAGCTGGTGCCCGAGCAACTCGAGCACCTGGCCCACCTGCAGGGGGTGCAACATCACGCCCAGCCAGGCGTGGTGAGCATCACCCAGAGCACCGAGCTCGGCACCTTGTACACGCCCGACGAGGTAGCCGCCTTGTGCGACACCGCACACCGGATGGGTATGCGAGTGCACCTCGACGGCGCCCGAATCGCGAACGCCACCGCCGCGCTCGGCGGAACGGTGGCGGCGTTACGAGCCTTCACCGTCGACGCCGGAGTGGATGTGGTGAGCTTCGGCGGCACCAAGGTTGGTGGCCTCGGTGGCGAGGCCGTGGTGTACCTCGACCCCACCCTGGCCCGCCGCGCCCAGTACGTGCGCAAGCAGGTGAACCAGCTTCCATCGAAGATGCGGTTCGTGGCTGCACAGTTCAACGCGCTGCTCCACGACCAGCTGTGGATCACGCTCGCCGACCACTCCAACCGCATGGCCACGCGTCTCTACGAGGCCACTCGCACCGTGCCAGGCGTGGCGTACGACGCAGCGCCTCAGGTGAACAGCGTGTTCCCGTTGCTGCCTGCGGACGCGATCGCCCCGCTCCGCGACTGGTGCTTCTTCTGGGACTGGGACGTCAGTCGCAACCAGGTGCGTTGGATGACCGCCTGGGACACCACCGAGGACGACATCGACCGCTTCGCCGCCGGCGTACGAGCATTCGTCGCTGGCTGAACCAAGAAGTTCCTGCGATGCTCTGGACACACACGAAACCGTGTCGTAATATGACCACTTACTTGCTGACAGCAAGTATTTCGCAGGCTTTCGGACTTTGGGGGTTCCATGGCAGCGGTAGACGTGGTGATGCACCGGGTGTACACCGACGATCGATGGATGGCGTCTGCGGCCTGTAAGGGCCTGACGCACCTGTTCTTCCCTCCCCCTGCTGAACGCCCACAGGCTCGCGACCGCCGCGAGTCGATGGCCAAAGCTGTCTGCTCGTCATGCACGGTCAACAGCACCTGCCGCGAGTTCGCTCGCACCAACCACGAGTACGGGTTCTGGGGTGGCGAAAGCGAAGACGAGCGCCACGCCGCCGGCTTCCGCCTGATCGCCCCCATCGGGGTACGCGCCCGCAACGTCGGCTGAACCTGTCGGGCGGCGAGGCTCCACTCGCGGCTCACCTCGCCTACCATCGGCGTCGTGGCCGAGTCGCTCATCCATCGCAGCGCAATCGAGGCGGCGTGGCACGCGTATGGCGACCCGCGGGAGATCGTGCTCATCGACGAGGTGAGCGCCAACGTGAGCACCAACCGGGTGTATCGGCTCCATCTCGACGAAGGGTCCACACTCATCGGCAAGGTGTCGAGCTACGGCTCGTACTTCCTGTTCTACGAAGACCACGACCGTCTCAGCCGCACCACACAGCTGCTCCACGGCACCAGATTTGATGGCATGTTGGCCGACATCTGGCAGCGCGATGGCCGCCTCTACACCTGGTACGACCAGAAGGTGTGGGCCGTCTTCTACGACGATGTCCCCCGCCGCGATGCGCTGCCCCGTATTCTCTCCGTCGACCAGATCCGCAATCTCGGGCGGGAGATCGGCGAGTTCCATCTCGCCTGCACCGACCTCGCCCCGCAGCTACCGGCCGGATCGAAGACCATCAAGAGTGACGCCATCCACCTGCTCGATCTGCTGGAGAGCCCGTTCGCGCCCCGCAACTTCAACCTCCCGCCGGAGGCCATCGGGGTGTTGTGGAAGCACACTCACCGCTTCCTCGAGCGGCTCATCGAGTTCGGGTACGACGAGTGGCCGAAGATCCCGGTGCTCATCGACTGGAACCTCGGCAACTTCTCCGTCGACACCTCCGCCGACGGCTCCTTCCGCCTGTTCAGCCGGTGGGACTACGACTGGTTCCGCATCGAGCCGCGGCTGCTCGACTTCTACTTCCTCTCGCGCGTGTCGTCGAAAACAGGCGACCGCACCAAGTTCACCTACGGCGCGCACACCTTGGTGGAGCCCACGTTCCTGGAGTTCCTGCGGGCGTATCGGGCGGTGTTCCCGATGGCCGACGAAGAGGTGATGTTTCTGCCCGAGGTGTATCGCTTCTTCATCCTCAACTACGTGGTGCGCGAGGGCGCCCGCTTCTTCCGGGCCGACTTGTGCACCCAGTTCCGCCGCGACGCCGTGCGCTCCTATCTCCCCCGACTCGAACAGTTCGATCCCACTCCCCTGCTGTCCACGTCCCCACGATGAACTGGCTCCCACTCACACTTCCTGATCGCTACGAGCACGACGGCATCGAGTTCGTGCCACTCACTCCCGCGCTGCTGCATGCCGACTATGCGGCCGTGATGCGCGACATCCCGATGCTGCGTGCGTGGAGTGGGCAGGACTGGCCAACCCCCGAGTTCACCGCTGCCGAGAATCTGCTCGACCTGGAGCGACACGATCGGGAACAACGCGACCGAGTCGCGCTCACGTACAGCGTTCTCCTTGGTGGAGCGGTGCAAGGTTGCATCTACGTGCATCCGTTCGAGCAGGCGTGGCGCACCCGCGACCTCGATCCGCCCGTCTTGGCGGTCGGCGACGTCGCTGTGCGCGGGTGGTTGCACGATCGCCCGGCCGTCGACCTGGTGCAAGCCACGCTCAACTTCCTGTCGGCTCCGAGGTTCGCGTTCCCTCGGTTGTGGTGGCAGACCAACGACCACTGCCCTGCGCAGATCGATGCATGCGAGCGGCTGGGTCTCACCGACGAACTGTCGGTCGACGGCACCGACCGCCGCTGGTTGACGCGAGCAGCGCCCGAGAACGGAACACAACTATGACCGAACGATTCGACGTGTGCGTGGTGGGCAGCGCCAACCTCGACCTGGTGGCGACGGTGGAACGCCTCCCGGGGCCGGGCGAGACCGTGTCGGGTACCGGGTATGCCGAGTACCCGGGCGGCAAGGGCCTCAACCAAGCTGTTGCGGCGGCACGTGGCGGCGCCCGCACAGCGTTCGTCGGCGCTGTCGGCCGCGACGCCGCCGGCACCGCACTGCTGCAGGTGATGACGACGGATGGCATCGCCACCGACCACGTTGCCATCGTCGACGAGCCCACCGGTCGAGCCCTAATTGGCGTGTCATCGGCGGCCGAGAACTCGATCATCGTGGTGCCCGGCGCCAACGCCACGGTCACCGCCGAGGCGCTTCCTCCAGCCACCGTGGTGCTCGCCCAACTGGAGGTGCCGGTCGATGCGGTTCGCCGTGCCTTCACCGCAGCTCGCGCGATGGGAGCCGTCACGGTGCTGAACCCCGCCCCCGCAGCCTCGCTCCCCGACGACGTGCTGGCGCTCTGCGACATCGTGGTGCCCAACGAACACGAGGTGGAACTGCTCGGTGGCGTCGACCATCTGCTCGCACTCGGCGTCGCTTCCGTCGTGGTCACCCTGGGGGCACGCGGCGCCGCCCTGCACACCCCTGAGGGCGACACGCCGATTGCCCCGTTCGCCGTCACCCCCGTCGACACGACGGGTGCTGGCGACACGTTCTGCGGGTCGCTGTGCGCCCGCCTCGCTGCGGGCGATGCGCTCCTCACTGCGCTCCGCTACGCAGCGGCCGCAGGGGCGTTGTGCACCACTCGAGCTGGCGCAGTTCCGTCGATCCCCACCGCTACCGAGGTACGCGAGCTGCTGGGCAGCTGACTCGGCCGTGGCGGTGAAGCGTTCGACTCACTGCCTGTTCGCGTACCCAGCGGCGGAGCTCGATCTCGGCGTCGGCAACGGTCGGTTCGGCGTCGACGGTGACCCCCGAGCCGTGGAGCGCACGCAACGCGTCATGACCCAC
>DMQJ01000372.1:11588-12288 GCA_003455715.1 Acidimicrobiaceae bacterium
CGCACGCAACGCGTCATGACCCACGGCCGTCAGCAGTCGCACCCGGTCGGAGCCCTGCGCCAGTCGGACGAATTCGTCGTCGGTGGACCCACGAGCATCCGAGACCTCGAGGCCAACCCCGGCCACCTCGGCAGCAAGTCGCACGACTGCCAGCGCGCGGTCCTGCCCGCCATCGTGGCGCACCGCCACCCGACCGATCGGCCGATAGCGCAACACGTTGGACTCTGCCACCAAGCTGCTCGGGTCGTGCTCACGCTCGAAGCGCTCGCGCCACACGAGTTCGAAGGTCTCTCTCAGCGCAGACAGTGGAGCCACCGACCGTTCTGTGATGCGGGCGAACTGGGTCACGTAGTGCGGCCCGCCCGCTTTGGCACCTCCCCCCACGGCCGACTGCTTCCACCCGCCGAACGGCTGGCGCTGCACGACTGCACCGGTGATGTGCCGATTCACATAGGCGTTGCCAACCTCCACGCTCTGGAGCCAGCGGTGCACTTCGTCGGCATCCAGGCTGTGAATGCCGCCGGTGAGGCCGTACGCCGTCGCGTTCTGCACCTCGATGGCCTGCGCCAAGTCGTCGACACGAATCAGGCCGAGCACCGGACCGAAGCACTCGGTGAGGTGGAACCACGAACCTGGCCGTACCCCGATACGAACGCCCGGCGTCCACAGGCGGCCGCTCTCGTCGAGTTGCCGTGGCTGC
>DMQJ01000223.1:0-1739 GCA_003455715.1 Acidimicrobiaceae bacterium
GGCGCGCGCCGCCTGAGAAACCACCCGTCGCCCTCTGACGGAGGTGCGTGCATGGCGTCGGGCAACGCCCGGGCTGTTCCCACCAACGGTTCGCGGAACGGCAGGTTCACGTGCACGGGCCCGGGGGCGTCGCCCGTGGCAGCAAGCCACCACTGTGCGGCGAACCCTCGCCACTCCCCTGCCATCGCTTCGTCAGGCACACCTGGATTGGCGTAGATCCGAACCACATCGCCGTACAGTTCGGCCTGATCGATGGTCTGTGGCGCGCCGATGCCCTGCAACTCCGGGGGGCGATCTGCGGTGAGCACCAGCATGGGCACGCCCGACAGGTCGGCCTCCACCACAGCGGCATGGAAGTGCGTGGCCGCGGTGCCACTGGTGCACAACAACGCCGCCGGTTGGCCCGTTGCCAGGCCGATGCCGAGCGCCATGAACGCAGCGCTGCGCTCGTCGTGTACTACGTGCACCTGCAGGTCGGTGCGTTCGGCCAACGCGATGGCCATCGGCGTACTACGCGACCCGGGCGCCACGACGGCCGACCGCATGCCCATGGCCATCCACTGGTCGACCAGGGTGGCGCAGAACGTGACTTGAGTGTCGGCTGGCGTCATCAGCGCCACGATACGGGCGTATTCTCCATGCATGCGCCCGACCATGCAGGTGGAGATCTGGTCCGACGTCGTCTGCCCGTGGTGTTACATCGGCAAACGTCGCTTCGAGAAAGCCGCGGCCGAGCTCGCCGATGAAGTCGACCTGCAGGTGGTGTACCGCGCCTACCAACTCGACCCCACCGCATCGCCCGGCAAGAGCGCACCGGTTGCCGAGGCCTACGCAAAGAAGTTCGGGGGCCCTGAGCGTGCCGCCCAGATCATCCGCCACGTGAGCGACGTCGCCGCGGGCGAGGGCCTTGAGTTCCGGATGGACCGAGCGCTGCGTGCCAACACGTTGCTGGCGCACCGCTTGCTCTGGCTTGCCGAAGGCACCGGCCGCCAGGAACGCCTCAAGGAACGGTTGCTACAGGCGTACTTCTGCGACGGCCTCGACGTGGGCGACCCCGACGTGCTCGCCCAGTGCGCCGCCGATGTCGGCATGCCCGCCGACCGTGTGCTGGCCTTCCTGCACAGCGACGACGGCACCACCCAGGTGCTGGAACAGCTGCGGGCCGCGGCCGACGCCGAAATCACCGCAGTGCCCACCTTCGTCCTCGACGGTCGGTGGGCCATCCCGGGCGCACAAGACCCCGACACGTTCGTCACCGTCATCCGTCGGTTGCTGGCCAAGCGGGCCGACGAAGCAGCCGCGGTCGCCGAGGCAGCAGCGTGCAACGACGAGGTGTGCGATGTCTGACTCCGTCTGGAGCGGGTGGCGGCCGCTCACCGGTCCGCTCGCCGCCGAGCAGTTGGGCCCCGACGACGCTCCGAGAATGATCTTCGTGCACGGCTTCACCCAGACCGGCAACTCCTGGAAGCCCATCGCCGAGCACTTCGCCGCCAACGGCTTCCAGTCGATCGTTGTCGACCTCCCCGGCCACGGCGGCTCGGAGAACGTCAGGGCCGACCTGCGACGCGCGGCAGATCTCCTGGCCACGGTGGGCGGCGAGGGAACCTACGTGGGCTACAGCCTCGGCGGCCGGGTGTGCTTGCACCTTGCGCTCATGTACCCGCACCTCGCCAAGCACCTCGTGCTCATCGGCGCACATCCGGGCATCGACGACGACGGCGAGCGTAGATCGGAAGAGC
>DMQJ01000223.1:1926-2301 GCA_003455715.1 Acidimicrobiaceae bacterium
GGCATCGACGACGACGGCGAGCGTTCCGCACGCCGCGATCACGACGACGCCGTTGCCCAACGCATTCGCGAACTCGGTGTCCCCGTGTTCCTGCGCGAGTGGTCGGCCCAGCCCCTGTTCGGCGGGTTCACCTTGCCCGAGGCGGAGTTCGCCGACCGGTGCCGCAACACGGTGGAGGGGCTCGCTGGCAGTCTGCACCAAGCGGGCACCGGTACGCAGACCTCCCTGTGGCCGCGCCTACGGGAGCTGGCGATGCCGGTGTTGGCGCTCGCAGGTGAGCACGACACCAAGTTCGTCGCCATCGCCGAGCAGATCGCCACCACCGTCATCGACGGCACCTGGAGCATCATCCCGGCAGCGCACCACGCCGCTCAC
>DMQJ01000223.1:2503-2738 GCA_003455715.1 Acidimicrobiaceae bacterium
CCGGCAGCGCACCACGCCGCTCACCTTCAACAGCCCCAAGCCGTCATCGCGGCGATCGAGTACTGGTGGCGCACCCCGCTGGTGGAGTGACCCCTCTTAGGGGATCCAACACATCCCGACAGCCGTCAGCCCACCGATCAGCAACTGCGCCCGACCGGTGGCGCCGAGCACGGGGATGAGCCCGGCGCCGACAACCCCGGCACGAACCGCCTTCACAGCCGGCACAGCCGCCACC
>DMQJ01000146.1:0-496 GCA_003455715.1 Acidimicrobiaceae bacterium
CGCATCGGAGTCGCCCGCCATCGCCGCCAAGATGGCCGCGCACTCAAGGCTGACATCGGCCACCATGGCATCGAAATAGAGGTACCCCCCCGACACCCCCTGGCCCAAACGGAGCGTGGTGTCGGCAGCCTCCAGCAGCGCGCGCCGAGCCTGCGCGTCTCCGTCGAGCGCCGCCGCCTGCAGGCGAGCGGCGACCAACCAGGTCGCGTGGGCCTGAAAGGTCGGGGCACCACCCTGCTCCACCTCGTCCGAGAACGCCAGCGCCTCGACGGGCCGCCCCTGGAGGTAGCGGATGCGCATCATCAGGTAACGGGCCAGGACGCGCACCTCGTCCAGCCCAGGCGGCACCTGCATCGCCTCGTAGGCGACACGTTCGGCGCCATCGAGGTCGGCCTGCAGCATCAGATCCATTGCGTAGGGCAACGCCCAGATCGGGTGCAGCAGCGAGTTCGAGGTGGCGACTGCCTTGTCGTATCGGCGGCGGACGAGGGGCCGT
>DMQJ01000146.1:734-8741 GCA_003455715.1 Acidimicrobiaceae bacterium
CCCCCCCCCCCGCCGCGCCAGCCAGCGTTGCGGTGATGCACCACCACACTTCGGCCATCGATGCGACGAGCGGATGACGATGCCCGCTCGACTCGCGGAGCGACCGGCTGACCAGATGGGCGTGCTCGCCCTCGGCCACGTGGCCGCCGAGGGTGAGTGCAATCACCGCCGGCCACGTGAGGCGGTACAGCCCGCCGTCGGTCTCGCCCGTTCGTGGCGAGGTGATGGTGGAACGCCACAGCGCGATCGCCGGTGCCATCTCGCCCGCACGGGCCAGGTCGTTGACGGCCACGGCGTCGAGGTCGAGCTGAAGGGCCGCCGACTCGCTGAGCTCGCGGGAGTGCGCCAGCAGCGCGTCGGCTTCGTCGGGGCGAAGCAACTCGTGGCGCAACAGCGCCCCATGGCTGAGCGCGAGCAGCACCTGCACGCCTGGGTCAGCGTCGTAGCCAGCGGCGGCGGCGAACACGGCGTCGGCCTCGGAGAAGCGGGCCAGCTGTACCAGCGCATCACCGTGCGCCAGCCCTGTGAGAGCCGACGGCCGTTCCGACCAGGCGCGCGCTGCCACCTCCGGCATCCACCGTCCGACACCGCGGCCGCGAGCCCACTGTGCCCAGTGCACCACCCGGTCAGGGTCGATGGGCACCTCGAACCGGCACGCCAGCACCACCGCACGTCGCTCTAGCTCGGCGTCACGTTCGGCAGAGCGCAGTAGGTGGGGAACGAGCTCGGCTGCCAGCGCCTGCAGCCGCAGCGGAGTGACCGCCTGCAGGGCGGCGTCGCGAAGCAGGGGGTGACCGGGAACCACCCAGCCAAGCCGAGGCGACGCCCGAACCACACGCCCCGCTTCCATCGCGTACAGGTCGGCCGTCGACGCGATGGCACGCACCAGGTCGATCGGCAGGTGTTCCGCGATGCACAGCAGGTCGAGCGCATGCCGCTCGGCTGGGCCGAGATCGTCCACCGCAAAGCCGAGCAGCCGACCAAGGTGGGCGTCCACGGCAACCGCCGGGTTCCACACCCACAGCCCATGCTGCCGTTGCAGCGCACCCCGGTGCACAGCGGCGCGCACCAACTCGCTGACGGCAAGCGGTAGCCCGTCGGTGGCCTGATGGATGCGTTCGCACGTCGCTTCGTCCACCAGTCCGCCCACGATGGCGGCCACGGCTTCGGCGGTCTCGCGTCGAGAGAGGCGTTGCAGCTCGAGCCGCACACCAGGCGACACTCCGAGCGCACGCACCGAGTCGGGCAGCGTCTCCGTCGTGCGGGCCGTGGCGATCACGCGTACCCGACCAGTGGCTCGCGCAGCTGTCACCACCTGCAACGACAGATCGTCGAGGTGCTGCGCATCGTCGAGTACCAGCACGGTGCCCGACCCGGGCGCTGCGGTGAGACGCGCCACGGCTCTGGCGGCGAGAGCGACAAGCGTGTCGGTACCCGGCGCCAGTTGGCCTGGCTCGGCGGGCAACAGGTGCGCGAGCGCCGCCAGCGGAAACTCGCGAGCCCCGGCAACCCCTACCACTCTCACGCACTCGAAGCCGTCGGCCTCGAGCGTCGCGACGCACGCCTCGAGCAACGCGGTCTTGCCTACCCCCGCTTCCCCACCGATGAGCACCGGGTGCGCCTGCCCCACATGGGCGAGCGCCAGTTCCAGTTCCGCCGCCCTACCCGCCAGCACGGCGACACTCTATGGCTGCCAGCCATCGAGGAGTTCAGCGGTAGTAGCCGGTGACGTCGATGATGACGTGGGTGGTGCCCTTGCCGCAAATGAGGGTGATCTCGCGGTCGGCGTTGACCGGAACGATCGTGCCGTTCGCCAACGACTGCCCGGTCTCCGACCAGTTGATGCTGGAGGCGCTCACCGTGGTGTTGCCGCCAGGGTTCACCGCCATCCACCCGCTGCCCACCGTGTTGGTAACCGTGATGTTGAAGGTGATCGCCGAGGTTCGGGCCGGCACCACGTTGGCGTCGATGACGGCGCCGGTGCTGAGGTCGCGGCTCGCCGCCACCGAGATGGTGCGCGTGTCGCCTTGGGTCATCGTGCCCTGCAATGGCAGCGCGAGACGGCTGTCGTACACACGCACCGGTGTGATGGCGTGGAACGCTCCGGAAGCGCCCGCGCCACTCAGCGTCCGCCACGTGCCCGGGTTCCCATTGGCAATGCAGTACCACAGGTCGGTGCCGTCACTGACGAGCTCGCCCACCAATCGGTTCGGGCCGACGAACGGATCGATGACACCGCTGAGGTAGGCGTGGCACGAGGGCTTCGTGGAGTCGACCTGATCGACCTCCAACACCGCAGCCGCACGCTGACCAGCGAACACCGCGCCGACGCTGAGGTGATTCGACGGCTCACCCTCCCCCTGGACGGCGACATTGCCGCCCTTCGCCCAGACGCCTTTGTCGGCGGCGCCGATGTCGATGCCCACCTCGCCGGCGGTGCCGTAGATGAACTTCCGATCGCCGTAGCCGCCATAGAGATAGTCACCCTCGCCCACGAACGCCCACTGATCAGTTGCCGTGTTGACGGCGCGGAAGGTGCCGTTGGTGCTGCTGGAAAGCAGTGCGGTCGAGTCGGTGCCTGCGTCGTTGGCTCCTCCGTACGACATCGTGCCGGTCGCGGCGAGCGCACCGTCGCCGCTGGCGAGCACGGACGCTGCTCCACCGGCCGCGGCGGCTCCGAAGAGGGAGAGGAAGTTGCGTCGTGTGGCAAGGCTCATGGCCTCATGGTCGACGACGAACGGCTTGGCGCCATCGGCAACCACTACCTATTCGGCCCGTTCTCCTTGACAACGGGCCGGTCTATCGCTTAGCCATTGCCTCGCCATGGCCCGACCCCTCGTCATCGTCGAGTCGCCTGCGAAGGCGAAAACCATCTCCAAGTTCCTCGGCAACGCCTTCGATGTGCGCGCCTCGGTGGGCCACGTGGCCGACCTGCCGAGCAAGGGTTTGCAGATCGACGTCGACAACGGGTTCAAGCCCACGTACGAACTCACCGTGCGCGGCAAGGACGTGGTGAAAGATCTGCGAGCGGCCATGAAGGACGCTTCCGAGCTCTATCTCGCCACCGACGAAGACCGCGAGGGGGAGGCCATTTCGTGGCACCTCCTGGAGTATTTGAAGCCGAAGATCCCGGTGAAGCGGATGGTGTTCCACGAGATCACCAAAGCCGCTATCGACCACGCGGTGAACAACCCGCGGGGCATCGACTACGGGCTGGTCGACGCCGCCGAAACCCGCCGCTTGCTCGACCGCCTGTATGGCTACGAGGTGTCGCCGGTGCTGTGGCGCCGCGTGAACCGCGGTCTCTCTGCGGGCCGTGTGCAGAGCCCCAGCGTGCGTCTCATCGTCGAGCGCGAGCGCGAGCGCATCGCATTCGTCACCGCCCCCTACTGGGACATCGAACTGCTCACCGACACGGCTCCGGCGTTCACCGCCACCCTGGTGGCCCTCGATGGCACCAAGGTGGCCACAGGCAAAGACTTCAACGCCGACGGCACGCCGAAGAAGAACGTCGTGGTGGTGCCCGAGGGCCGGGCTCGCGCCCTGGCCACCTCGTTGGAAGGCCGCAACGTCACGGTGCGCTCCGTGGAGGAGAAGCCGTACCGCAGCTCGCCCAAGGCACCGTTCATGACCTCCACCCTGCAGCAGGAGGGCGGCCGCAAGTTGCGCCTCGGCGCGGCACAGGTGATGCGCATCGCCCAAGGTCTCTACGAGCGTGGCTACATCACCTACATGCGTACCGACAACGTGGTGCTCAGCGACGAAGCGTTGGCCGCAGTGCGTGCCGAGGTGCAGCGCAGCTACGGCAAGCAGTTCCTGTCGCAGGCGCCCCGCCAGTACAGCACCAAGGTGAAGAACGCGCAGGAGGCCCACGAGGCCATTCGCCCCACCACCCCGCTGCGCTCGCCCGACCAGTTGGCCGCCGAACTCAACGGGCAGGAACTCAACCTCTACCGACTCATCTGGCAGCGCACCCTTGCCAGCCAGATGGCCGACGCCGCGGGCACCACCGTGAGCGTGCGGTTGGGCGTCGCCGTGGAAGAAGCGGCCGCTGCAGCCCGGGCCACCGACTGCGAGTTCGCCGCCAGCGGCACCACCATCACCTTCCCCGGCTACCGCCAGGTGTACGTCGAGAGCACCGACGACGACACGGCCGCCGATGGCGAACGCGAAGCGCTGCTGCCACCGCTCACGGTGGGCCAGACAGTGCCTGTGGAGTCGTTCACCCCCAACGGCCACGCCACCACGCCACCCGCTCGCTACACGGAGGCGTCGTTGGTGAAGCGCCTCGAAGAGCTGGGTATCGGCCGCCCGTCCACGTGGGCGTCCATCATCCAGACGGTGCAAGACCGCGGCTACGTGTGGAAGAAGGGCCAGGCGCTCGTTCCCACCTGGACGGCATTCGCCGTGGTGGGCTTGATGGAGCAGCACTTCGACGAACTGGTCGACTACGCGTTCACCGCCCGCATCGAAGAAGACCTCGACGCCATCGCCCGCGCCGAACGGCAGAAGCAGGATTGGCTGCAGGACTTCTACTTCGGCGACGAGGAGGAAGGCCTGCCCGGCCTGAAGCGTCTGGTGGAGGAAAACCTCGACCACATCGACGCCGCAGAGATCAACACCTTCCCCATCGGTGCCGACCCCAACGGCGAACTCATCGTGGTGAAGCCGGGCAAGTATGGCCCCTACGTGAAGCGCGGCGACGACACCGCCAGCGTGCCCGACGACCTCACCCCTGATGAACTCACGGTGGACGTGGCGCTGAAGTTGTTGGCCGCCCCGAAGAGCGACGAACCGATCGGCGAACTCGACGGCTACCCCGTGTTCGCCAAGAACGGCCGCTACGGCCCGTACGTGCAGTGGGGCACCGCCGACAACCTGCCGCCCGGGCTCGCCAAGCCGAAGATGGCCAGCCTGTTCAAGACGATGGTGCTCGAGCGCATCACGGTGGATGAGGCCGAGGCGCTGCTGCAGTTGCCACGCACGCTGGGCGTCGACCCCGCCGACGGGCAGGAGATCATCGCCAACAACGGCCGCTACGGACCCTATGTGCAGAAGGGCAAAGACTTCCGCAACATCGCCAACGAAGACGCACTGCTCACCATCACACTCGAGGAGGCCGTGCAGATCTTCAGCCAGCCGAAGGTGTTCCGCCGGGGGGCTGCCGCCAACATGGCCGCCAAGGGCCCCCTGCGCGAGTTCGGCAACGACCCCGTGAGCGGCAAGGCCGTGGTGGCCAAGGACGGCAAGTTCGGCGTGTACGTCACCGATGGCGAGACCAACGCGTCACTCGGCAAGGGCGACCGGTTGGATGCCATGGCCCCCGAGCGCGCCTACGAACTGCTCGCCATCCGCCGCGAAGCCATCATCGAAAAGGGCGGCGCGCCAGCCAAGAAAGCCGCCGCCACCAAGAAAGCCGCCGCCAAGAAGTCCGCCGCCGCGAAAAAGTCCGCCCCCAAGAAGTAGCCCCACCCCTTCTGCGTTTTACGTAAAAGGTGACAGGGCGCTACCAGGGCCTCCGGCGCTGGAGTTTTGACACAAACCGGGCGTGCAGCGGGTCAGGGGCGCCAGGTGATGGGGAGGCTGGCGTAGCCGGCGATCGGTGAACCCGTGGGGTGACGCACCGCGTCGCCCGCCGGACGCAGCACCGGGAAGCGGGCGCTGAGTTCGGCCACGGCCTCCACCAACTCGAGTCGGGCGAGGCTGGCACCCAGGCAGTAGTGCACCCCGCCCCCGAAGGTGAGCAGGTGCCACCCGGCAGGAGCCTCGCGGGTGATGTCGAAGCGGTCGGCGCCCGGCAGCGACCCCTCGTCGTGGTTGGCGGCCATCGACATCAGCACCACGATCGTGCCTGCAGGTACGAGATGCCCACCGATCTCCACGTCATCCAACGCAAACCGTGGCAGCGCCTCGGTAGCAGGCTCCCAGCGGATGGCCTCCTCCACCGCGGCCGACACCAACTCAGGGCGCTCACGCAGCAAGGCCCACTGCTCCGGGTGCTCACTGAACGTGTGGATGATGTTGCTCAACTGGTTGCGGGTGGTGTCGGTGCCGGCCACCAACATCATCGACACCACCGACAACAGTTCGGACGGCGACAAACGATCGCCGGCCTCCTCGACAGCGATGAGACGAGAGAGCAGGTCGTCGCGCGGCTCCGCGCGTCGGGCGGCAATCAGCCCATCGATGAACTCGTCGAGCTCGGCCTGCGCCTGCTCGATCTCGTCGATGAACTGCCCGGCGTCGAACCGCAGCGAGAGCAGGATCGATGACGCCCAGCGACTCATGTCCTCCCAACGATCCATCTCCACGCCCACCAGCTCGGAAATCACCGGGATGGGGTACGGGTCGCACAGCGCCGCCACCGCGTCGCACTCACCGTCGGCCTCCACGTCGTCGATCAACCGACTGATGACCGAGCGCGTGAACGGCCGAAGCGCCTCCACCGCTTTCGGGGTGAACGCCGCCGACACCAGACGCCGCAGTCGGTGATGGTCGTCGCCCTCCATGAACAGCAGGATCTGCTCCTGCCGCTTCCACGCACGCCCGCCTTCGGGGATGCCGGCCAGCCGGGCGAAGTCCATCCCAGGCCCACGTAGGCGCCGGTCGCGCAGCAGCGCCACCACGTCCTCGTGGCGGAGAACGATTGCCCCGAACGGACCCTTTGCCACCGGTGACGCCTCACGGGCGCTGTTCAAGATGGCTCGGGTGGCCTCGCTGGTGTCGGCCGCGCGAGGCAGCAGGACAGGAAGGTCGGCGTCGAGGTACGTGGTCATGCATGCAGCCTCCGCCGATCCGGCGCCACTGTCAACCACTTGCCAAGGCGGAGAAGAACGACATGTCGATGCAGATGAACGTCGCCGTCGACCTTGCCACCACCGTGCCATCGGCGGTGGTGAGCTCGCCGGTCATGAACAGCTTGCGTCGCTCGCGACCCGACATCCGCACACGGCACTCCAAGGGCACACCGATGGGCACCCCTGCCTCATAGCGAACACCCAACTCTCCGGTGAACCCGGGTTGCTTGAGGATGTTGAGCACGAAGCCGTAGACGTCGTCGAATAGCGCAGCGACGATGCCACCATGGCTTCGGCCTGGAGCGCCTTCGTGCCCTGCCCGCAACGTGAGCGTCGCCACGGCTTCGTCGCCATCACGCCGCACCTCGATGTCGAGGCCCCACGGGCTGGCTCGGCCCGACACGGGACGCTCGTCGTACGTGGTCATCAGGTCGCCGTCGGCAGGCGGCTCGCCCCACTGGCCGTCGCGCCGTACCTCTGCCCGCGACCGCCCCGCCCCTTCTCCGAGCCGAGCCGTCAACGCATCGAGGGTTGCGGTGAGTTCGTCGAGCACCTCCACCGAGGCGTGATGGCCGACGAGCGCATGGCCGATGTCGCGCACCGTACGGCCAGCACGAGCGCGTGCTTCGGTGACCGCATCGGGGTGGTCGGGTTGCGCGACATGCATCAACGGGTCGAGGTGTGCCTCGTTCGACGTCATGTCACATCACCGTAGCTAGGTGGTCAGTTCCAGCACCCGGTCGGCCGCAGCGGTCACCAACTCGTCGTGTGTGGCGGCCAGCACTGCCGCCCCGGCCACCGCCGCCCGCCGGAGTTCCGCAACCACTGCCTCGGCGTGGCGACCGTCTTGATAGCTGGTGGGTTCGTCGACCAGCAGCACCTTCGGCACCACAGCAACGGCTCGCGCCACCGCCGCGCGCTGCTGCTGACCCATCGACACCTGGTCGAGCCCACGATCGGCGAGCGCCGCAAGGTCGAGCCGCTCGAACAGATCACCCAGGGCAACCCCGGCACGACGCCCGCCGATGGCATCGGTGACGTTCTCCTCGATCGTCAGTTCGGGCGCCAGTCCCAACACCTGCGGCACGATCGCCAGCCGACTCCATGGCGCATCCGGATGTGGCGCGTGCCCGGCCACCGATGCCGCACCGCTGTCGGGCACACACAGCCCCGCCAACACGGCCAGCAGCGTGGACTTGCCGCTGCCCGA
>DMQJ01000146.1:8960-9370 GCA_003455715.1 Acidimicrobiaceae bacterium
CAGCGTGGACTTGCCGCTGCCCGAACGACCCCGCACCACGACCAGCTCACCAGCCGCGACCGTGAACGAAACGGGCCGCAGGCCGGCGTCGGCCGACCACATCTTGGACAGCGCATCGGCCTCGATCACATCACCCTCCGTCCATGGTCGAGCCGGATCACCTGGTCGGCGGCAGCGATGACGTCGTCGTCGTGCGTCGCCACCACGATGGATGCCCCGTCGTCGACCGCCTGGCGAAGTGCGGCGATGACGGTCGCCGCGCTTGCCCGGTCGAGGGCTCCGGTGGGCTCGTCGGGGAGCACCACCGCGGCCCGGCCAACCAGGCAACACGCCAGCGCGATGCGTTGCTGCTCGCCCCCGGACAGGGGGCCGGCAACCCGGGGGGCCACCGCCTCCAAGCCAAGCCCGGC
>DMQJ01000487.1:0-3301 GCA_003455715.1 Acidimicrobiaceae bacterium
GTCGTCGGCCCGCGCCCCTCCCGCCGCCACGACCTGGAGGCGGGGGCCTCCACCGGCCGGTTCGTCGGCCCGGCCACCGACGGCACACTCGACGTCGTGCTCGGCGCGTTGCTGCTGGCGGCCCGGCGCATCATCGACGGCGCCCACGACGCCCACTACCGGGTCGACACCATCAGCCGGCTGCTCATGGCGCTCGGGGTCGCTGGCCCCGAGGCTCGGCAACTCGCGGCCGATGCCGTCGACCGCAGCGGCCACAACGCCTCACCTCCGGCAGGTGCCTTCGGGCCATAGGTCCCTCCCACGCCCCTCGTCCAGGCCGCTACGGTTCGCCACGTACGCCGACTACCAATCGGGGGCAACCAAATGGCCATCATTCCGACCGAACGGATCCGCAACGTGGCGCTCGTGGGCCACGCCGGGAGCGGCAAGACGTCGCTCGCCGAAGCCGTGCTCGCACGGGCAGGCGCAGTGGCACGTGCCGGAAAGGTCGACGATGGCACGAGCGTGCTCGACACCGAGCCCGAGTCGGTGAAGCGACGCCAATCGTTGTCGCTCACCCTCGCCCCGTTCGAGTGGACAGCCACCGACGGCAACACGTACAAGGTCAACCTGCTCGACACCCCCGGCTCCATCGACTTCGCGGCCGACGTCGACGCAGCCCTCTCGGTGGCCGACCTCGCCGTGTTCGTGGTGAGCGCGGTGGAAGGTGTGGAGCCGCAGACCGAAGTGTGGTGGCGAGCGGCCGCCGCAGCCGGCCTGCCGCGCATGGTGTTCGTGAGCAAGGAAGACAAAGAGCGCGCCGACTTCCACAGCGTGGTCGACCAACTCCGTGCAGCTTTCGGCAACGGCATCGCGCCACTCGAGTTGCCATTGGGCGAAGCAGCCACCCTGCACGGCGTGGCCGACGTGCTGCACGAGGAGGCGTACGAGTACGAGCCCGGCGGCACGCATCACAGCGAGCCGCTTCCCGCCGACGTCGCCGACGAAGAGCATGCGCTGCACGACGCAGTGGTGGAGGAGATCGTCAGCGGCGACGACGAGCAGCTCGAGCGCTACCTGTCGGGCGACACCCCGTCGGTGGCCGAGCTCGAGCGCACCCTTGCCCACGAGGTGCTGGAGTGTGTGGAGTTCCCCGTGCTCCTCGGTTCGGCCACCACCGGCGTCGGCGTCGATCGCCTGGCCGACTTCATCTGCGAACTCGGCCCGTCGCCCGCTCACCGACCCACCTCGGTGATGGCCGGCGGTGAGTCGCACCCCGTCGCAGCCGATGCCACGGGCAAGCCACTGGCATACGTGTTCAAGACCCTCACCGACCCCTACGTGGGCCAACTGAGCTTGTTCAAGGTGCTGTCGGGCACGGTGCGCACCGACGACCGGTTGGTCAACAGCACCAGCGGCACCGAAGAACGCTTGCATGCGTTGCTCGCCGTGCGCGGCAAAGAGCAGTCGCCCATCGCCGACGTGGTGGCAGGCGACCTGGCTGCCGTGGCCAAGCTCGCGGCCACACATACCGGCGACACGCTGGCCCCGAAGGGGTCGCCCGTGAAGGTGGAGCCTCCGGCGCGGCGCACCCCGCAGTACGGGGTGGCCATCGTGCCCCACACCCAAGCCGACGACGACAAGCTGGGCAGCGCCCTGGCCCGGTTGCGCACCGACGACCCGTCGCTGTGGGTCGACCGTGTGGAAGAAACCGGCCAGACCGTGTTGCGCGGCCTGGGCGACACACACGTCACCGTCGCCATCGAGCGCCTTGCTCGCAAATTCGGTGTCAACGTCGACACCGAGCCGGTGCGGGTCGCCTACCGCGAAACGGTCAGCGGCCACGCCGAGGCCGAGGGCAAGCTCAAGAAGCAGAGTGGTGGCCACGGCCAGTTCGCGGTCGTCAACCTGCGGGTGGCGCCCCTCGACCGCGGTGCCGGGTTCGAGTTCGTCGATGCCATCGTCGGCGGCACCATCCCGCGCAACTATTTGCCTGCCGTGCAAGCAGGCATCGACGACACCATGACCAAGGGCGGCGTGCACGGGTTCCCAGTGGTCGACGTGAAGGTGGAGTGCTACGACGGCAAGTACCACTCGGTCGACTCCAGCGACATGGCCTTCAAGACCGCCGCCGCGCTGGGCTTCAAGGAGGCCATGGCGAAAGCTGGCGTCGTGGTGCTCGAACCCATCTCCCTGCTCACGGTCACCGTGCCGGCCGCGCTGCAGGGCGACGTGATGGGCGACATCACCACTCGTCGCGGCCGGGTGCAGGGCAGCAGCACCACCGAGCACGGCGAGCAGGAGATCACCGCCATGGTGCCGGCCGGCGAACTCACCCGCTATGCCATCGACCTGCGTTCCATGACCGGTGGGCGCGGCCAGTTCACCGTGCAGCACGACCACTACGACGTGCTGCCCACACACCTCGTCGAGGCTGCGAAGAAGAGCCTGCCGCAGCAACACTGAGGTCGCAGCGGCGCACACACTTGTTGGCAGGTCTAGGTGGTCGACACCAGTGGTGGCAGCCACTCCTCCAGACATTCCCAGATGATGTCGTCGCTCTTGGCCAATAGGTGGCCGTCGCCCGGCAGGCGCACCACCTCACCGCACCCGGCGATCATTCGCACCATCTCGCTGGCTTCCACCGGAAGGATCTCGTCGCGCTCGCCGTGGAAGAGCAGGAAGGGCAGGCCCTGCAACCCGGCTGCCGGTTCGCACCCGGCCGACTGAGTGGCGAAGGTGGCGACACCGGCCACCATCTCTCGCAGGCCGACACCCACCCGCACCGCCACCGCGCCCCCGAAGCTGTGCCCCATGAGCACCACCTTGTCGGCACCTGCGCCACCAATCGCCAACTGCGCGGCAGCAGCCACGTCGACGCAGCAGAGGTCGAGATCGTTGGGGCGCCGGTAGCTCACCCGCAACACCGGCACACCACGCGCAGCCCACTGTTCGCCAAGGCGGTGATACATCGCATCGCCCGGGCCGAGCAGACCGCCCATGGCCCCGCCACACAGCACCAGGGCGCCCGGCTGGCGCTCGACGCCCTCAGCAGGCTCGTGCCACAGGATGGTGAGCAGCCCGCGCATCGTGTACATCTCGATGTGCCGCAACGTTGGGGTGAGCATCACGTCGGCCGACGCCATCACCCCGAGCGCATCGAGTGGGGTCATCGGTGCCTGCGGGTTCGTGGCGCCCGGGTCTCCGGCGGTATCGGCCATCTGGCTACCCTAACCACACCCATGACCGACAGCTCGACCCGCCTCACCGACCGTCAGGTCTACAACCTGGCAGTCCGCCTCGCCCTTGCAGATCGGAAGAG
>DMQJ01000487.1:3479-3946 GCA_003455715.1 Acidimicrobiaceae bacterium
CCTGGCAGTCCGCCTCGCCCTTGCGTGGCGCGAGATTCGGCGGGGCGCTTCCACCGGTCCGCTGCGCAGCTTCCTGTACGGCATCAACGACGAGGCCATCGAGCAAGGGCAGATGGACACGCTCGATCTCCTCGCGGCGAAGCCGTCGTGGCGCATGAGCGACCTCGCCGAGGCACTGAAGGTGGAGCCCTCTACTGCAACCCGCGCCGTGCAACGGCTGGAGAAGGCGGGCCTGGCACAGCGCCAGGCGAGTGCCACCGACGGCCGAGTGGTGGAGGTGCTCATCACCGACGCCGGCCGCTCGGCTCACCGCGAAGTTGCCGAACGGCGGATGGAGTTGTTCCGGCACATCATGGGTTCCTTCGACGCGGTCGAGTTGCCGATGATGGTGGAGATGATGGAGCGGTTCGTGCGCTCCGTCGACGAGTTCGTCGCCACCCGCGCCCCCCAACCCTGACCCGAATCTC
>DMQJ01000110.1:0-3037 GCA_003455715.1 Acidimicrobiaceae bacterium
ACATCGCCCGGACGGTCGAAGCCCACTGGCTCGTACAGCGCGTCGAGCAGGTCGGGCCGGGTGGCGAGCAGTTCGTTGTACAGCGCCCAGCTCGAGACCAGCTTGCTCTCGCCGCCGCGCAGCGCCTGGTGCAGGCACAGCAGGCCGATGATGTCGGCGCCGTCGGTGTGGAAGTCTTGCCGTTCGCGGGTGCGGTACAGGCGTACCTTGCCCGCCGTGGCGGGCAGCCGCTCGTCGCGGACATGGGTGAGCAGTTCGCCGTCGCGGTTCTGCCCCACCGGTTGGCCGAGGTGGGCGCCCAGCCCGGCGTACGCGATCTCGGTGTGCTGCTCGTCGAGTTCGTCGATGGGGAACCCGTGCAGCAAGAGGAAACCGCGTCCGGTCTCGAGTGCAGCCGACCAGGCGGCCACATCGGCCTCCATCCCCGGCAGGGGAAAGGTGTCGCGCGTGAGGCCCGCCAAGGTGGTGCCGGCCGCTCCCGCGGCGTGAGCGGCGGCGACGATGGTGGCGCGCTGGGCGACGGTGAGGGTGATCTCCCAGCTGCGGTCGGCGAGCACCTCGGCCGCCCGCCAGACGGCAGGCCCGTGCATGGCCCGCCGTCCGGCGATGGAGGGTGCGTGGTCGGTGGTCATCGCCGTGCTCAGCAGCAGCGGCTGGCGGGAGCACCCATCGTGACCGGTTCGGCGACCGGCTCGGCGACAGGCTCGCTGGTGCTGGAGCCGGTGCCGCAGCAACCGGCTTCAGCGACCGCTTCGCCGGCAACCGGCACCTTGTGCATCACGGGGGCATCGGCCAGCACCGTGTAGACCTCCCACGGCTCGCCGTTGGGGCCGTGCACCCACACCTTGTCTTGCACGGCGTAGCAGCACGTGGTGTTCTCCTCCACGTCGGTGACGAGCCCTTCGGACTGCAGCCGAGTGATGGCGGCCCCGACCTCGTCGGTGCTCATCACTTCCACGCCGAGATGGTTGAGGGTGCCACCCTGGCCCTTGTTCTCGATGAGGACGAGCTTCAGCGGCGGCTCGGCGATGGCGAAGTTGGCGTAGCCGTTGCGCACCTTGGCCGGTGCGGTGGCGAACAGCTTGGAGTAGAAGGCGATGGCGGCGTCGATGTCGTCGACGTTGAGGGCCAGCTGGACTCGTGACATGGGCGGTGCTCCTTGGTGAGACGTTCACTACGTTACATCGACATCCGTCGATGTAGAGCACTTTACTGATGCATCGACGTTTGTCAATCTATTCGCGGGAGAAATCTCAGTCGCCGCCCTCCACATCCGCCAGCGACACCTGCACCCCTTCGGGCAGTGGCGGCAGTCGTAGCGCGAGCAGCCAGGCGGCCACCACGAACACGGTGGAACCGGCCAGCGCGGCCGTGAGGTCGCCCCACAGGTAGAGCACGCCCGACAGCAGGGTGCCCACCAACCGGCCCGCCGCGTTGGCCGAGTAGTAGAAGCCCACGTCGAGCGCCACCTCGTCGTCGTCGGCGTAGGCGAGCACCAGGTACGAGTGCAACGACGAGTTCATCGCGAACACCACACCGAACACCACCAACCCGCCGACGATGGCCACCTCCACCGCGACGTCGGCGGCCACCACCGCGGCGAGTGCTGCCGACACGACGCCCAACCCGAAGGCCCACTGTCGGGTCGCGCCAACTTCGTCGACCGTGCGGCCGCCGCGGGCCAGCAACTTCGGAGCGGCCGACTGCACCACGCCGTAGCCGATCACCCACGCGGCCAGGAAACCGCCCACGCCGCTGTGCGACCACCCGAGTTGGTCGGAGAGGAAGACAGGCAACGCCACCACGAACCAGATGTCGCGCGACCCGAACAGGAAGAACCTGGCCGCCGACAGCCGGTTGAGCGCCGTCGACTTCGACAGCAGCGATCGCAGGGGCGGCTTCTTCTTCGACCGTCCGATGTCTTCGTTGAGGAACACCAACAGCACGACAACCGTGACGGCGAGCGCGCCCACCATGGCCCACAGCGCACCGTCGTATCCGAGCCACGACAGAAGTGCCGCGCCGAGGAAGAAGCCGACGCCCTTCAGCGCGTTCTTCGAGCCGGTCAGCACCGCCACGAGGCGGAACAACGAACCGTCGCCCGCCACGGCCTTCACCGCGCTCTTCGAGCTCATCTTGGTGAGGTCCTTGGCGATGCCGGAGAGCGCCTGCATGGCCATCACGAACGTCACCGACAGCCAGCGCGCCCACGTCGGCTGCTCGAAGGTGAGCGCCGCCAGCGCGACGATCTGCAGCACCAGGCCGCCCACCAGCGTGCGGTTCAGGCCGCGCCGCGCCCCCACCCATCCACCGAGCAGGTTGGTGAGGATGCCCATGAACTCGTAGGCGAGAAACAGGAAGGCGATGGCCACCGGCGAGTAGCCGAGCTCGTTGAAGTGCAACAGCACCAACATGCGCAGCGCGCCATCGGTGAGGGTGAACACCCAGTACCCACCGGTGACCAGCGCGTAGTTGCGCAACTTCACAGGCCGCGCCCCACCAACGCGGTCAACTCCGCCATGCGATGTACGTAGCCGTACTCGTTGTCGTACCAGACGAGCACCTTCACCATCCGCCCGTCGATCACCATCGTGGAGGGTCCGTCGACGATGCCCGAGCGCGGATCGTTGGTGTAGTCGGCACTCACCAGTGGCAGGTCTTCGTAGCCCAGAATGCCGGCGAGTGGGCCGACGGCGGCATCGCGCAGCAGGCCGTTCACCTCATCGACGGTGACGTCGCGGGTCATCGTGAACACACAGTCGGTGAGCGATGCGTTGAGCAACGGCACCCGCACCGCAATGCCGTTGAGTTTGCCGGTGAGCTCTGGGTAGATGAGCGTGATGGCAGTGGCCGACCCGGTGCTGGTGGGGATGAGCGAGTTGAGCGCCGACCGGGCGCGGCGGAGGTCTTTGTGCGGAGCGTCGACCACCACCTGGGTGTTGGTGACGTCGTGCACCGTGGTGATGGCACCGCGCTCGATGCCGATGCCTTCGTGCAGCACCTTCACCACTGGCGCGAGGCAGTTGGTGGTGCACGA
>DMQJ01000110.1:3261-3963 GCA_003455715.1 Acidimicrobiaceae bacterium
GCCGGGTCGTAGAGGTGGTCGTTGCAGCCCATCACCACGTTGAGCACGCCGGGGCTCTTCACGGGGCATGCCACCACGGCACGGTGCGCGCCGTTGGCCAGGTGGGGCTCGAGTGCCTCCGCCGTCTTGAACTTGCCGGTGGCTTCGATGACCACATCGACGCCAAGGTCGGCCCACGGAATGTCGTTCGGGTTGCTGTGCTCGCTGAACGACACGGCGTGGCCGTCGACGACGAGGTGCCCCGAACCCTCGGTCGCAACGGTGCCGTCGTAGCGACCATGCACCGTGTCGAATTGCAGCAGGTGCGCGGCGGTGTCGAGACCACCCTTGTGTTCGTTGATGTGGGTGAGTTGCAGGGCCGGTTGGTGGCGGAGCGCGCGCACCACCAGCCGACCCATACGGCCGAACCCGTTGATGCCAACTCGTACGGGCGTACTCATCTGTGGGACCTCTCTGACGTCGATGTGCTGGCATGCAGCAGGGTGCGGATTCGGGTCTCGACGTCATCCACCACTCGGTCGAATGCGGCGGCCGAACCGTCGTCTACCGGGTCGGCAATCGACCAGTGCCACCAGCGAGCGCCGTGCGGGAGCTCTTCATGCGCACGGTCGCACACGGTGATCACCTGGGTGCCCGGCTGAGCCAGTTCGGTGTCGTCGATGGTGCGCGGCTGGGCGTCGGCCAGCGACACCCCGGCGCGAC
>DMQJ01000482.1 GCA_003455715.1 Acidimicrobiaceae bacterium
ACGCCGAGGACGGCCATCGCTACGTCGGAACGCCCGTGGTGGGTCGTGCTGCAAGACTTTGAGTCATGGTGGAACACGGGGATGGCTTTCCAGCAGTCGAGGATCCCGAGAAGGTGGGTGCGTATCCGGCACTGTCGAAGTCGGGAGGTGGTTACGTCTGGGATGCCGTTCTCGAGTATCGCGTGTGGTGCCGCCCAGCTGAAGGTGGCGATGACTACTTCTATGCGTTCGCCAGCCATGCGGAGGCTGAGGCGTTTGCGAACGAGCACGATGGTGCTGAGCGACCCTTGGCACTGATCCGTCAGAACGAACACATCAACGAACCGGAGCCCGGTGTGTACGTGCACGTGAAGGAGGAACGCATCACCGAGTGGCCACCCGAGTTCCTGTCGCGGCCGCGTCGCACGGCGAGGACCATTCCCGACTTTCTGGCCCCTGACGCCCCAGCGAATCGGCTCGCTATCCTCCGCGGTCAGGTCTCGTGAGTCGCCGGCCGCATCGTCGGCCTTCGTGAGGCACTTGGTGACTCGAGCACATCGACGCTGATGGCAGGATGACGCCCGTGGCCACCGATCTCGACTTTAGGCAGTTCCGCCTCGCGGTTGGTGACGAGCGGACGCTTCCGAATGGTCGGGTCGAAGGCACGACCATCGCCGACTGGCAGCGCGTCCTCGAGGCAAGCCGCAGTCTCGCCATCTCCGTGAATCTCACCCCGGTCGGCAGCGGCCGACCGGCGCCAGCAGCGGCCACTGACCTGTTCCCGTCCGACGGCGAACTGGTCACCGTCTCGGTGTTGTTGCCAGGTCCGGTTCAGGTCAACCTGTTCCCGTACGCCGTGTCCTCGATCGACTTCGACTTCGATACTGCCGAGATCGTCGACCAGGACTCCCTCGACCGGCTCGCTGAGTTCGTCCGGGCCGTTGCATCCGCGTGTGAGCTCCCGGTGGTCCTCACCCACGAAGGCGCCGACGAGCTGCCCCTCGCTCGCTATGACCCGGCCGACGACTCCTTCCGACTCTTCGGCACGCGCCTGTTCGTCGACACGCAGGTGGTGTCGATCGAGTCTCTCGTCGGTCGCCGCGTCGCCAGTTGGGCAGCAGTCGAGATGGCCCTCGACGACCCGTCGCACGCCGAACCAACTTTCGCTGATCCAGCGGAGCTGTGTGTGCAGGCGCTCGCGCTCGACGTGCGGTTCGAGGATGGTGCGAGCTGCCGCTTCGTCACGTACCAGAGCGACGAAGCGTGGGGTTTGGAGCTCCGGGCGGATGCGGCTGCACCGGACGAGCCGGTGTCGTGGGCTGGCATCTACCGCCAGCGCGAGATCAATGAGTTCCCGCATGGCCTCGTTGAAGGTGCCGAGGTCCTCGTGGCCTCCTGGGGCGACCTCATCGAGGCGCGCCTCGCGATCGACGGGCGCGAGGTTCTGCTGATCGCAGGCGAGCTGGACCTGTTGCCATCGGGGGTGCTCGTAGCGACCTGGGGCGACGAATCCGTCCTCGGCTTCACCGATCCGAACAACGCCGAACGCCTGCCATGGAGGCCGAGCCGAGAAGTGTGGCGCTGATCCATCCAAGATTCCACCCAAGAAACTCGGTGGTACGTCTTGGATCTGGGCGGTACTCGGGGGACACGTCAGTCAAGAAATGCCTGCTAGGTGGCACGATCCACTACTCGCCGGACACCCTTGGGACGACTCATAATCCCTGGGTCGTGGGTTCGATCCCCACCCGCCCTACACGATCTCCAGTGGGAGCGTCGCTGCCACTAGAGTCACGCCATGGACCTGACCGCGTTGATCGATGTGCGGCCAGATGTGCGCGGCGGCAAGCCGTGTTTCGTTGGGACCCGCATCACGGTCTACGACGTCCTGGAGTACATGGCGTCAGGGATGACCCCGGATGAGATTGTCGCTGACTTCCCCGAGCTGACGACGGACCATGTTCGGGCGGCCCTCGCATTCGCTGCGATGCGCGAGCATCGACTCGCCACGCCAGCGTGAGGCTGCTGTTCGACCAGAACCTGTCGCGCGTACTTGTTCGCCGGCTCTCGAATGAGTACCCCGAGAGCGTTCATGTTGCCGAGATCGGGATGGACACGGCTACGGATCGGGAGATCTGGCAGTACGCAGGAGAGCGGGGCTACGTCATCGTTTCCAAGGACAGCGACTTTCGTCAGCTCGCTCTGCTGTACGGGCCCCCGCCACAAGTCGTTTGGCTTCGGGTCGGCAACGTCACGACGGGGCTGATTGAGTCCCTGCTTCGTGGCAGTATCGAACGGATCCTTGAGTTCGCGGGTGCCGACGGCGAGTCGTTGCTGGTGCTCGCCGCCCCTGCGTTGTGACGATTGGCCACGCTTTGCTTACAGGAACGGCCGCAGCTCGGCCTTGCGGTTGCAGGCTCGTGAGGCGTCGGTAGCGAGCGCCAACGCCACCTCGTGGCTGGGCGCGTCGACGACCCAGAAGCCGCCGAGGTACTCCTTGGTCTCGGCGAAGGGGCCGTCGGTGACGATCGGCCGACCATCTCGGTTGTCGATCACCGTCGCCGTGGCGGGCGCGGCCAGGCCGCCGGCGAACACCCAGTGACCGTCGGCTCGCAGGCGGGCGTTGAACGCGTCGATGGCGGTCATCTCGGCCGGCGTGGCCGAGTTGGTTCGGTCGTCGATGACGGACAGCAGGTACTGCATGTGGGTCGGCTCCTTGCTCTCAGTTTCACCCACTACGACGAACGAGGTGCACCCGTTTTGACAGGTGGGTAGCCGAGCGTGGTGAGGTCGCGCACGACGTAGCGGTGGTGTTCCACCTCTTCCTCCATCACCACCCGCAGACACTCGCGCCACGGGTGCCGTTCGTCGGGGAAGTCGGGGGCGGGGGAGGCGGGGCTCATGGTGGCCATCTGCTCGTCGGTGAGGTCGGCCAACACCGAGCGCATCAGCGCCATGCGGTCGGCCCGCATCGCCAGCACCTCGTCGAGCGACGGCCTCGCCGCCGGGTCGAGTCCGATGGCCTCGGCGAACCCTTCCAACATCTCGGTGTGGTTGACGCCCCATGGATGGAACGCATCGGGCATGTCGAACATGGCCCGACGCACCCAGCAGTCGGTGGCGAACACCAGGTGGCGCAACGTCTGCACCATCGACCACTCGCCACCGACTCGCCGGTGGGCGACCGCGCCGTCGAGCTGTCGAGCGCGTTCGACCGTCGCCGCCCACATCGCCTCGATCTGCTCCCACGCTGCCCGGTACTGCGCGGCGGTGGCCATCTCGCGCACTGCCACCCGCTCGGGATGGATGCGGTCGAGCTCGGCCCGCACGTAGGGCGCAACGTCGACGTCGTTCACCCACAGGTGGTCGAACCCGCCCGCGATGCGCATGTCGTCGATCCACGAGTTGCCGATGGTGGCGCCACGCAGATCGCGATCGCGGAACGCGCGCCCGCGGAGGCGCACACCGGCCAACGGGTCGGGTCGCCCGACTGCACGCTCCAACAGGATGGCCGCGAGCTCGGAGGGCGCACTGAACTGCGGCCAGTGGCCGGTGGCGATGTCGACGTACTCCACCGACGCGATGCGGGCGAGCTCTTGCACCGGTTCCGCACCTGCCGCCACCCACCCTTGGATCTGCTCGGGCGTGAACTCGGGGCACACCACGGTGACCGGCACCTGATAGCGGCGCTCATCGCTGAGGCGCTGCAGGTCGGTGACCGAGCTGGCAGGGGAGGGGAGCGCCGCGGCGACGAACCCCGCCTGCGCAGCCGCGTCGAGCCCCTCCACCTCGGACGCGTCGAACGC
>DMQJ01000338.1:0-2344 GCA_003455715.1 Acidimicrobiaceae bacterium
GTGCGCCGCCACGTCTCGCGTGCCGTGGTGAGCGCGGCGAGGTTGCCGGCAGTGCCACCGCTGACGAACACACCCCCGGCGCTGGCGGGCAGCCCGGCCAGGTCGGCCAGCCATCGAAGGGTGACGTTCTCCGCGAAGATCGCCCCGGCACCCTCCACCCACCAGTCGCCGTAGATGCTCGAGGCGGAGACCACGAGGTCGAAGATGGTGGCCGCCTCGCTGGGCGCCGTGGGCACGAAGCTGAGGTAGCGCGGATGGTCGCTGCTGATGCAGGCGGGCGCGAGCACATCGCGGAACAACTCGAAGGCGCGCTCGTGGCCCAAACCGTCGGCGGTGATCATCGTGCCGGTGGCGGCCGCCAGATCGGCGGGCGACCTCGGCCCATCGAGGGGCGGCGGCGACATGCGCAACCGGTCCATCACGTAGCCCACGACCTCCTGCGTGAAGGCCTCCGTGGTGTCGTCGTGACGGTGGAGTGGTGAGGGGTGGCCACGTCCGGAGCGTATCGACCGCGGGAACCTCACGATTTGCGTGCAGAAGAGGTTGTAAACAAGAGCGAACAAGTGTACGATAACGCACATGACCTTGCTCGACGATCTGGCGGAGGATGTGCTCCTCAGCCCGGCCCAGTTGCTTGCTGCGCTGGCCGAACACGAGCGTCGGGCAGCGGTACTTGCCCTTGCGGTTCGCCACGTGGAGACGGCTGGGTTGTGGGCCGCGGAGGGCGCTGTGTCGTACGCATCGTGGTTGCGCGATCGGGGCCGCATGTCGGCGGCAACGGCGAGTCGTTGGGTGCGTCGCGGCCGCACACTCGACCGCTTCGAGCCGTTGGCCGAAGGTGCCGTGTCGGGCCGGTTGGCCGAGGGTCAGGTCGATGTTGTCGAGCGGCTCGCCCGGCCCAAGTACGACGAACTGCTGAGCGCGCAGGTGTCAGGTCTGGTCGACGTCATTGCGCCGCTCTCGGTCGCCGACGCGCACACCGTGTGCGCCGCATGGCAGGCCAAGGCCGACGCGGTCATCAACGAAGCCGAACCACCGTTGGAGCCCATTCGCGACCTGTCGATGGGGCGCGATGGCGGTGGGTCGTTGCTCGGCCGTTTCGTGCTGCCCGACGACGCGGCCACCGAGTTGGAGAAGGCCATCCGCACGGCGAGCACGTGGGGCGGCACCGACGACGATCGTTCCAGTGGCGAACGCTCGGCCGACGCACTGTTCGACATCGCGGCGTTCTACAACCGCAACCACGATCGGGCTGGCACTCCCCGGCACCGGCCCCACGTCGGCATGTCGGTCGACGAGTCGACGGTGCGTGAGGGCGCGCCGGTGGGGGTCGACGACGACACTCACTTCCCGCATCAGTCGGCCACCACCGACACGTACCTGTGCGACTGCGTGCTGCACACGATCCTGCGCGACAGCTACGGCACGCCGGTTGGGTTCGGTCGGTCGCGCTACATCGTGCCGGTGCGGTTGTTCCGCCAGGTCGCCGCTCGCGACGGGGGCTGCCGCTTCCCCGGCTGCGACCGCACCGTTCGCTACTGCGACGCCCACCACATCCGTTACTGGCGGCACCACGGCACCACCGAGTACGACAACCTCGTCCTGTTGTGCAACCGCCACCATCACCTGGTGCACCGTCAGCGGCTCGAGGTGAAGCTGCTGCCCAATGGCGAGTTGCACGTCACCTGGCCCGACGGTCGCCACCGCGTCAGTCGACCGCACCGCGTCAGCCGACCGGATCACCCGCGTCCAGATCGCCCGCCCCCGGATCCGCAGCCGTCATCGGCCGACCCGCCAAGGGTGGCGGCCGTCACCTAGCAAGGTTCAGTCGAGCCGGTACTGCACTGCGCAGCGCTGGGCAACGTGGCCTGCAATGAAGCCGGTGATGAACGCCTGGTGTGCCGGGTGGTCGCGGTAGGCGAAGAAGCCCGCTTCGTCGGCGACGTCGGCCACCACCACGTAGTCGAAGTTGCCGTCGACCAACCCGAGATCGGGGCCATGGCGGTAGTCGAGCAGCGCGTCGATCACTTCGGGTAGACCGTCAAGTGCCGTGGAGGCGGCACGCACGTGCGCCTCCGTCACCTCGTCGTTCCACTTGAACATGGCCACATGGCGGATCATCAGAGGGGTTCCTTACTGCAGGCCGGCGTACGCGCCGCCGTCGACGGGGATGGACGTGCCGGTGACGAAGCGGGCCGAGTCGCTGCACAGCATCGCGCACAACCGGCCGAAGTCGCTGGGGTCGCCGAGCTGCTGAGCCGGAATGCCCTTGGCGACCTCGCTGGCGTTGTCGCCGTACAGCGAGTTGAGGCGATCGGTGGCGTGCAACCCTGGCTGCAGCGAG
>DMQJ01000338.1:2543-2843 GCA_003455715.1 Acidimicrobiaceae bacterium
GCGTGCAACCCTGGCTGCAGCGAGTTGACGGTCACGCCGCTTGCTGCCACCTCGAGCGCCAGTGTCTTCAGGAAGCCGGTGAGCCCGGCGCGAGCAGTGTTCGACAGGATGAGGTGGGCGATGGGTTGGCGCACCGAGACCGACGTGATGGCCACCACGCGGCCCCACCCGCGGGCCTGCATGGCCGGCACCGTGGCCTGGCAGAGCGCCACGGCCGACAGCATGCTCAGCCGCAGTGCGGGCTCGTACGCCTCCAGCGGGGTGGTGGCGAAGTTGCCGGGCGGCGGGCCGCCAGCGTTG
>DMQJ01000338.1:3085-3258 GCA_003455715.1 Acidimicrobiaceae bacterium
CCGGGCGGCGGGCCGCCAGCGTTGGCCACCACGATGTCGATGCCACCCATCGCGGCCTCAGCCGCGGCGACCAGTCCAGCCACGGTGTCGAGGTCGGCCACGTCGCCGACGAGTGTGTGGTGGCTGCTCCCAGGGAGGGTGGCGACCGCGGCGGCCAACTTGTCGGCCGACCG
>DMQJ01000184.1:0-964 GCA_003455715.1 Acidimicrobiaceae bacterium
TAGGTCGAGGTCGATCTCGTCGGGCGCAGGGCCGTTGGCGGCGAGCACCCAGCGGATCGCATCGTCGACTTCGGCGGCGTACTGCGGGCCGGTGATCAATTCGTCGCGCTGGATGGAGACGGGGATGTCGCCGCCACGCAGGATCGACTGCACCAACCGCACCTGGTCGGCACGGAGGTGGCCGATGGGAACCCGGAGGGGCTCGGACGGTGACGGTTGCCCGCCGCTCATCGTTCCGGACTCAGCCCGTCACCAGTCGGCGGACGCTCACCACACGGTGCATTGGGATGTTGCCGACACGCACCACGTCGCCCGAGCGGGGAGCGTGGATGTACTGAGTGCTGTTGATGGCGATGCCCACATGATTGATCACGCCCGAGCCCGGGTACGACTCGAGGAACACCAGGTCGCCCGGCTGAATGGTCGACGCGGTCCAGTCGACCGCCACTCCGTATCGGGCCTGGTAGCCGCTGTAGTGGGGGAGGCGGATGCCGATCTGCTGGTAGGCGGCCAGGGTGAGGCCCGAGCAGTCGTAGGTGTTCGGCCCGGCAGTGTTGAACGCGTAGGGCTTGCCCTGCTGGGCGAGTGCGAAGTCGAGCACGGCGGCGATCTGCGGGTTGGTGCTGCTGGAGCCGCCTCCCGACACGGCACCGCCGGACGGAGCGGAGGGCGCCGGCGCGGCCTGCGGGGCCGAGGGCACCACACCACCAGCGGGAATGGTGAGGCGCATCCCCGGGTAGATAAGGCTGTTGACGGTGAGCTTGTTGGTGGTCAGCAAGTTGTTGAGGCTCACCTTCGCCCGGCTGGCGATACCGATCAGCGAGTCGCCCGACACCACGGTGTAGGTGAGCGCCTGGCTACTTGCCGGCGGTGTCTGGTTCGAGTTGGCCGCCGGAGCAGCGGGGGCCTGGGGCACCACACCGCCGGGCGGCACCTGCAGCTTCATGCCGGGGTGGATGACGCT
>DMQJ01000184.1:1132-8263 GCA_003455715.1 Acidimicrobiaceae bacterium
CTTCATGCCGGGGTGGATGACGCTGGAGGTGGTGAGTCGGTTGAGGGTGAGCAGGTCGGCAAGCCGAACCTTCAACTTGAGGGCGATACCGGAGAGATAGTCGCCACTCACCACGGTGTAGGTGGCGGGGGCGGCAGGAGTGGCCGACGAGCCGGTGCTGCCAGCGGTGCTGCTGGCAGGGACAGTGCCGCCGGCAGGCACGACCAACTTCATGCCGGGGTGGATGACGCTGGTGATGGTGAGGTTGTTGGCATCGAGCAAGCTGCGCAGGGACACTCCGAGCTTCACGGCGATGCCCGTGAGGTAGTCGCCCGACTTCACGGTGTAGGTCGGTGCGTTGGAGGGGGCGCTGGGCGCAGCGTGGGCGGTGGCAACGGGGAGGACCATCACGGTGGCGGCCCCGGTGCTGATCGCTACGGCGACAAGCGCGTGCTTCAAGCTCGACTTGAACATGATCCTTGTATCGGTCGAGTTCGCAGCAACCTTTACAGATTCTTGAACTCTCAATCATCAGGTGAGAGTTGAGGGTCGTGATGGGTGGGCAGGTTGGCCCCTCCCGGGCAGGACCATTGCCGCTGGCGAGCGCAGCTGCGCGAGCGCACGCTGCCGCTATGCGCAACGTTCTCATCATGGGTGCTGGCGGCCGCGACTTCCACAACTTCAACGTGGCCTACCGCGACAACCCCAATCGCAACGTGGTGGCTTTCACCGCCGCCCAGATCCCCGGCATCGACGATCGCGTCTACCCGGCCGCCCTCGCCGGGCCGCGCTACCCCGACGGCATTCCCATTCGCCCCGAGCACGAGCTCACCGCACTCATCCGCGACCTGCAGGTCGACGAGGTGGTGTTCGCCTATAGCGACCTGTCGTATGCGCAGGTGATGGAGAAGGCAGCCATCGTGCAGGCAGCGGGAGCGTCGTTCGTGCTGCTGGGGCCCGCCGACACGATGGTGCGGTCGGTGAAGCCAGTGGTGGCCGTCGTGGCCGGCCGCACCGGTTGTGGCAAGAGCCAAACCAGCCGGGCGGTTGCTCGCCTGCTGCGCGAGGCCGGCTTGTCGGTGGTGCTGGTGCGCCATCCGATGCCGTACGGCGACCTGGAGGCCATGCGGGTGCAGCGGTTCGAGACGCTGGCCGACATTGACGCCGCCCACCCCACCATCGAGGAGCGTGAAGAGTACGAGGTGCCGGTGCGCGAGGGCCTGGTGATGTACGCCGGGGTCGACTACGAGGCCATCCTCCGCCAGGCCGAAGCCGAGGCCGACGTGGTGTTGTGGGACGGTGGCAACAACGACTTCTCGTTCTTCGCTCCCGACCTCACCATCACCGTGGTGGATCCGCTGCGACCCGGCCACGAGCTGGGCTATCACCCTGGTGAGGTGAATGTGCGCATGGCCGACGTGGTGGTGGTGAACAAGGTCGACTCCGCCCCACCGGAGGCAGTCGCGCAGGTGTTGGCCAATGTGCACCGGGCGAACCCTAGGGCCACGGTGGTGCGGGCTGCATCGCCGGTGGTGCTCGCCGGTGAGGGTTCGCTGGTGGGCCGCAAGGTGCTGGTGGTGGAAGACGGCCCCACCATCACCCATGGGGGCATGCCCTTCGGTGCGGGAACCGTGGCCGCTCACCATGCAGGTGCGGTGGAGTTCGTCGATCCGCGCCCGGTGGCGGTGGGCACCCTCGCCGACACCTATGCCCGCTACCCGCACATCGGGCCGGTGCTGCCGGCAATGGGGTATGGCGAGCAGCAGATCGCCGACCTCGATGCCACGATCCGGGCGAGTGGATGCGACGTGGTGGTGAACGGCAGCCCGTTCTCACTCAGCCGGTTGTGCGACCCCGGAGTGCCGATTCGCGACGTCACCTACACACTCGCCGAGGTAGGTACCCCCACCCTCGCCGACGTCCTCTCCCCCTGGATTGAGCGGTGGCGGCCGTGAAGGCCAAGCCGCTCCTCGTCGTGGCCATCGGTGGCAACGCCCTGCTGCACCGTGGTGAGGCGCCCACCATCGAGGCGCAGCGGGCGAACGTGAAGGACGCCGCTGCGGTGCTGGCCGGGCTGGCGGCCGGGCACCGGTTGGTGATCACCCACGGCAACGGCCCGCAGGTTGGCTTGCTTGCTCGCCAAGCGGAGGCAGTGGCCGGGGTGGGCCCAGTGCCGTTCGATGTGCTCGCGGCCGAGAGCGAAGGCCTGATCGGCTACCTGCTGGTGGAGGAGCTGTCGCACCACTTGGGCGAAGGTGGTGCCTCGGTGGTGCTCACCCGGGTGGTGGTCAACGCCGGCGACCCCGCGTTCGCGCACCCCACCAAACCGATCGGCACGATGCTCACCGAGGAGGAAGCACGTCGTGCGGCCGACGAGCACGGTTGGTCGGTAGCGCCCGATGGGTCGGGCTGGCGACGGGTGGTGGCCTCGCCCGAACCGAAGGAGATCGTCGAACGGGCCGCCATCGAGTTGCTCGAGCGGGCCGGCCAAGTGGTGGTGTGCGCCGGCGGAGGGGGCATTCCCGTGGCTCGTGGGGCCGATGGGCGCCTCGTTGGGGTGGAGGCGGTGATCGACAAGGACCTCACGAGTGCCTTGGTTGCCGAGGTGCTCGACGCCGACGAACTGCTGATCCTCACCGATGTAGACGCCGTGTATCGAGGGTGGGGCACTGATCAGGCCGCGCCGGTGGGTGAGGCAACACCGCGGGCGCTTCGTGCGCACGTGTGGCCCGAAGGTTCGATGGGGCCGAAGGTGCTGGCTGCGTGCCGGTTTGTCGAGCGCACCGGCCGACACGCTCGCATCGGCTCGCTGGCTGACGCCGCGGCCGTCCTGACGGGCCGTGCCGGCACCCTCGTGTCGCCCGAGCTCACGTAGGGTGTCTATGGCTGCTGGAGGAGTGCGGCAGCCTGGCAACGAGCAGCCAAGGTCGTGGCAAACCCCCTGATCGGAGATTACGTATGACTCGAGCGGTAGGAACCGCCCCATGACGTACCTCCCCCTCGCCGTTCTGGCCGGAGGACTCGCTGCCGTCTCGCGTTCAACCGTGTCGATCGTGACAGCCGTCTTGGCGGCTGCAGGAGCGCTCGCAGTGGCCGTCGGGCTCCCTGACTGGTACGCCGTTCCCGGCTTCTTCGCGACGATGGTTCTTGCGGGGCGAACCGCGGTCAGCAACTGGAAACGGGGCAAGGGTCTTCCGGCAAAGGAGCGGCTGTATGGGCTGTTGGGCCTCGCTCCAACTGACTTACGAAGAGATGCTCTCACCTCCCATGAATGACGGCAACGAGACTGAGTTGTGGAGCCGTACGCGACGGGGCTTCGTTGTTGCGTCCCGTCCGGGTGTCGGAGGCCGCAGCCAACCGTTCGCTGAGGGAGGGTCGTTCGACATCATCGACCTCGCCCCCACGATCGGCGCGCTGCTCGGTGTCGACTGGCCCGAGACGGTCGGTGAGCCGTTGTCGGTCACGTCATGAGACTGCCAGTGCGCGGCTCACGGCTGCGAAGGAGGTCGGTCCAGGCGTCCGTGGCGCCGGACAAGCAGCAAGTGGTTTGCCTCGAGTTTCGAATAGAGATCCGCTCTCTCTTTGCCCACTACCTACCCGAGGGGTGGAAGGAGATTCGATTTGTCGAAGAACGCAGCGGCCAACTTGCATCTTTCCGACCGCGAGCCGGCTCTTCTTCGCAAGTGGTCAATCTGCCGATGCCGATAGATCGCATCGTCGAGGTGTACCTTCCATGTGGGCCGCCTCCGTTTCCGAGAACGAGGATTGCCGTTGCGCCCGGCGATGAGGTCCTTTTTCTTCTCGTCCCGAAGGTGATCGGGCTATTCGGGACTCCAGGTTCGCTGACGATGCACCACTACAGTGCGTCTGAGCAACGCTGGCGTCCTCCGGTCGAACTCAACCTGAATCCAGGGGAAGTCAACTGAGCTGCGATCCAACGGCCGAGGTGCTGAGCTGATGTGGTCTCGCTCCGCGAGCAGCGCCTTCAATCATGCTGTCGTTCTCGCGCAGTACGATCTTGCAGCTGCGAAGCTTTGGCGCGAGAAGCCAAGCGGGCACCACGAGGAGAGATGTCGATGCTGAGAAGTACTTTGGTTCGCTCTCGCCTTCCTGCCCTCGCGATCACGAGTTTGCTGATCGCATCTTGCTCTGAGGGAGGTAGCGACTCTGCGAACTCGTCGTCGGTGCTCACCGTGCGCGAGTCATTTGATGGTGGCATGGATGCGCTTGCGTCGGGTCAGCTCACCATTCGGGATGGGTGCGTGTTTCTCGTGTATGACGGACAGTCGAAGGCTGTGGTGTGGCCCACCGGCACTGTCCTGAATGCTTCGAGAGACGCACGGCCCTTGCACTGCATCTCCTGGGAGTTCGACAAGTCGAGGACTTCGCCTTTCCTCTGCTTGTCGCTGCGATCGTCGGAGCCGGTGCGGGAGCCGTGGCAGCCCGCGCGAAGTGGCGTCGTCTCAGGCGGCGCTGATGAGCCAGGGAACCTGACGATGAGTAGGCTGCTCGAAGCATCACACTTCAACGCTGGGGTTACGGACGTGTCGCATGAGTAGCGGGATCGAGAATGCGTTGTGGAGTCGGATGGGGCGCATTGATCGTGGGAATCCTGAGTCGTCCTTCCGACGCTGGGAGAGCGAGACCGCGCTGAGCGAGCCGGCAACCTTTGCGATGCTGTCAGCGGTTCGAGACGAGCTTCAGGCAGAAGGTGACCACGGCGTCAGGGTCTATATCGCTGCGCCCAATCAAGACGAACGAGCAGAGATCGCTCTGGACAGATCAGTAAGGGCACGTGGTGTCGACCCCTCTATGGTGTGGTTCGTCATGGCGATCGGTACCGAGCGTGGAATGCCGGATCCTGAGTTCCGGCTGAGACCCTTTCGAGCTACACAGTCTGTTGCAGAAGCGATTATTCGTGAACTGATCGACAGCTACGCGTAGCGAATGCAGATCTCCTCAGAGGGCCTGCGACCGCGATGCCATCCCGACATCGGATCTCCACCTCTCTAGCAGCCGCTGATTGCTTTGACGGCGGGGTAGGGGTTCACTGCGGCGCCGCCGCGGGGGTGGATTTCGAAGTGTAGGTGGGCGATGGAGGCGTTGCCGGTGCTGCCGACGTAGCCGATCACGTCGCCGGGCTTCACGACGGTTCCCTTGCCCACACCTGGCTGGAAGCCGCTGAGGTGGGCGTAGAAGAAGTAGGTGCCGTCGGGCCTGGTGAGTCGCCAGCCGTTGCCGGCCAGCGAGCCGGCCGCGTCGATGTACTGCTTGGTCAGCGTGCCGTCGGTGGCGGCGTAGATGTACTGCCCCGACTTGGCGATGATGTCGACGCCTTCGTGGCTGCGCCCACCCGAGCGGGGCGCGCCAAAGGTGTCGGTGAAGTAGCACGTGCCCTGCACCGGGAACTGCGAGATGGTGACCGTCGCGGGCGGCGTGGTGCTCACCGGAGTGGTCGTCGCCGGCGCCGAGGTCGACGGGCTGCTGGCGGGCAGGCACAGGCGCATGCCAGGAAACAGCGGGGTGGCGATGGTGGCGCCATTGGCGGCCAACAGCGCGCTGACCCCTACTCCGGTCTTGTTGGCGATCAGGTACCACCCGTCGCCGGAGACGACCGTGTACGTGGCCCCCGTGCACACGGCTGCCGCACGTTGCGGCGCCGCGCTGGCACCCTGCCCTGACGAGGCCACCGGAAGGGCAACCGTGCACACGACGGTTGCGGCCACCCACCACCAGAGGCGGTGGCCACGGCGTGCGCCGCGCTCCTCGTTCTGTGATGTCCGCTCGTCGAAATACACGGCCATACCCACTTCCCGTTGCTGCCCGCAGGTGAGTTATCGGGCGCGGTACCTCCACCCTTGAGCCGCGCGACACTGCACACATGGCTTCCGTCATCGTTCGCGGCACCGCCGCAGCCACCGTCACCCCCGATCGCGCCGAACTCACGCTGGCGCTCACCCACCTTGCACCCGACCCCGCATCGGCGCTCGACGAGGTCGCGCGGCGCTCGCAGCAACTCGCCGATCTCCTGCAGCAGCACGGCTTTGCCGCCACCGATTGGGCCACCGAAGGCATCACCGTCGCCGAGGAGCACCAGTGGAAGCACGACACCAACGTGCTCGTCGGCCATCGGGCTTCCACCGCGCTCACCGTCACCATCCGCAACACGTCGCTCGCGGGCACCGTCATCCGCGACTCGGTCACCACCGCCGGAGCAGCGATCCGCAGCCTGCAGTGGCGGATCGACGCCGACAATCCTGCGCGACGGGCGCTGCTGGGCGAAGCAGCCCGCGATGCCCGGGTGCGCGCCGCGGCCTACGCCGAGGCGTTGGGGCTCACCCTTGGCGAAGTGGAACTCATCAGCGAAGCACCGTTGGCGCCCGCGCCAGGCCCCCAACCGATGCCGCGGATGATGGCCGCCAAGGCAATGATGGCCGACAGCGCCGAAGTGGCCGTGAGCGGTGGCCTCGTGGAACTCACCGCCGATGTTCACGTGCAGTTCGCCATTCTTCCCACGCTTGCTACCCGGGGGTAACCTGAGGGTGTGAAGGGTCAGCGCGTCCTCGTCAGCGGGATGGGCAGCGAGTTGGGTTCTCTCGTCGCCGTCCAACTGGAGTCCGAACCGTGGGTGGGGTCGCTCGTCGGCATCGATGTCGACCCGCCTCGTCGGCGTCTGCGCACGGCGGAGTTCCACCTCCTGCAACCGTCGCAGCGCGAACGCATCGTCGACGTGGTCACGAAGTTCAATCCGCACGTCGTCATCAACCTCAGCGTGTGGGAACCCGACGCCCGCACCGGCCTCGAACACGCCCGGCAGTTCACCGCCGACGCCACCACAGCGGTGGTCGGCGCCGCAGCGGAGTGCCCGGCGCTGGAGTCGATGGTGGTGCGCAGCGGGTTGGAGGTGTACGGCCGCGGCCACCGTGCACTCACCCGGCCCACCGAAGCCACGCCGATCCAGCCCACCAGCGAGTACGGGCACATGCTCGCCAACATCGAACGGTCGGCGCGCGAAGTGGGCCGGCGGGTGGGTATCAGCGTCGGCAAACTGCGGCTGGCCCCGGTGCTCGGCAAGCACGTGCCGAGTCCACTCGGGCGGGTCTTGCGCCAACCAGCGGTGCCGTTCAGCCTGCTGGCCGACGCGCCGTTCGC
>DMQJ01000309.1:0-1651 GCA_003455715.1 Acidimicrobiaceae bacterium
ACAGCGGGGAGCTGCTCGCGCACGGACTGGAGTCGTGCCGCTGCCAGCGCAGCGCGGGTAGCCGCCAGCCGGGCGGCGTCGAGCACGGCGCCCACACCACGGGCGGCCGCACCCAGTTGCGCGGTCACGGCCTCCAGGCCAGTACCCGACGACACAGCCTGCAACACCGACTCGTCGGTGGCGGTGAGCCACTGGGCCGGCACACGGTTGGCCACCACTGCAGCCACGTCGACCTCGGTGGTGGCGCGCACCCGCTGCACCAACTCCACGGTCTCCGTCACCGGCATCTCCTCCATGGTGGTGACGGCCACCAGCCCCGTCTGGGCCGGGTCGCCGAGGATGCCCAGCATCCACTCGGTCTGGTCGCGCACCATGCCCACCTGCACCAGTTCGCGGATGGCACGTGGCGCGTCGATCTGGGCGACGATGTGGCCGCTGGCCTCGGCATCGACCACCACCAGGTCGTAGTGGCGTTCGCGCACCTCGTAACACACCTTGCCGATGGCGAGGATCTCCTTCACCCCTGGCGCGGCGTCGGCGACGAAGTCGAACGTGCGGGCCAACGGACCAATGCGCCCTACCAGCGGAATGCGAGCCACCACACGGAGGTACTCGCGCAGCGAGTCTTCGGTGTTCATCGCCATCGCGTGCAGCCCCGGCCGCACTTCCAGCGGGGTGAACGACAGCGGAGGCGTGTCGAGCGCGTTGGCCACCGCGCCCTTCGCATCCATCTCCACGACGAGTGTGCGCAGACCCTGCCGGGCCGCGAGATCCGCGAGGGCCGCGGCAACCGTGGTCTTGCCCACCCCTCCTTTGCCCGTCACGAACAGGAGGCGACGGCGGAGCAGGTTCACCCGGCGGGACCCTCGGCGGCGAGCCGCTGGAGGTACTGGCCGTATGGGTTCTTGGCCATCGGCTCGGCGTTGGCCGCCAACTGCTGGGCGGTGATCCACCCCGCGCGGAAGGCGATTTCGTCGGGCGACGCGACCTGCAGGCCCTGTCGTTTCTGCAACGTATGCACGAACGAACCGGCCTCGAGCAGCGAGTCGTAGGTGCCGGTGTCGAGCCAGGCGTAGCCGCGACCAAGGAGCTCCATGTGTAGTTGCCCGCGGCGGAGGTACTCGGCGTTGACGTCGGTGATCTCGTACTCGCCGCGGGCCGACGGTGCGAGGTTGGCGGCGATGTCGACCACCTGCGTGTCGTAGAAGTACAGCCCGGTGACGGCGTAGTTGCTGCGCGGTCGGGCGGGCTTCTCTTCGATCGACAGCACCTTGCCCGCGGCATCGACCTCGGCGACGCCGTAGCGCTCGGGATCGCTCACCCGGTAGCCGAACACGGTTGCCCCGCCCGACTCGCTGGAGGCACGCGCTGCGGCTCGTTGCAGCTGGTCGACAAGGCCGTGGCCGAAGAAGATGTTGTCGCCGAGCACCAACGCGCTCGGTTGCCCAGCCACGAAGTCGGCGCCGATGACGAAGGCTTGGGCCAGCCCGTTGGGCACGTGTTGCACGGCGTACTGCAGCTCGACGCCCCACTGGCTGCCATCGCCGAGCAGGGCCTGGAAGCCGGCTTGCTCGTGCGGGGTGGTGATGACCAACACCTCGCGCACCCCGGCCAGCATGAGTGTGGTGAGGGGGTAGTAGATCATCGGCTT
>DMQJ01000309.1:1842-2711 GCA_003455715.1 Acidimicrobiaceae bacterium
GTAGATCATCGGCTTGTCGTACACAGGGAGCAGTTGCTTGCTGACCCCACGGGTGATGGGCCACAGGCGACTGCCGGTGCCCCCGGCAAGGATGATGCCCCTCACGGCGACTCAGCCGCCGAAGCCGATGCGGCGCTCGCCCTCCGCGGTGCCGAGCTCGACGAAGGCAATCTTGGCCGCCGCCACCGCAATGTCGCGACCCTTCTTGTCGGTGAGCCACAGCACGTCGACCGCGCCGGTGAGGGCGGCGTCGATCTGCGCCTTGAGGGCCGCCCGATCGAGGTCGTCGGCCAGTTCGAGGCTGATGTCGCGCGGGCTCTGGGTGACGCCGATGCGTACGTCCACGGGGGGTCCTTTCGGGGCGAACGGTCGGCGCCAGCGTATCGGCCGCTGACGGTCAGCGCGTAGTGTGCGCGGCCGTGACCTCGTATCAACCACCGCGTCGCGGCACCGTCGCCGCCCTGTTCATCGCCCACGGGTTGGGGTCGGTGGCCATCGGCATCGCGGGGGTGGTGGTGGCCGTCACCCTCTTCGAGCGCAGCGGGTCCACGGGCTGGGCAACGGTGGGCGCCGTGGCGCGAGTGGCTCCCTTCGTGGTGCTCTCGGCGGTCGCAGGCACTGTTGCCGACCGCTACTCGCCGCGCGTCGGCCTGACGGCTGCATTGCTCACTCAGGTGGCCGCCGCAGTCGCACTCCTCGCGGCAGCACCCGACGCACCACTCGTCGCCGTCGCCGCAATCGGCGTGGCAGCGCATTGTGGGTGGACGTTGGCCTACCCGTCGATGGCCGCGCTCATCGCACGAACCGTTCCCGCCGACCGGCTCGGACCCACCAACGGCGTGTTGTCCACCGTGGAGTCGCTGGCCTGG
>DMQJ01000065.1:0-143 GCA_003455715.1 Acidimicrobiaceae bacterium
CGGCTCGGGCAGCCAGCTGCGCGCGCAGGGCAGCGACGTGAGCGAGGCCGCGCTCGCGGGTGCGTTGGTCGAGGCGGAACTTCGCCGGAACCTCGGCTTCGACGAGCAGCGCAAGTTGCTCGACGGCGGCGGCCTCGGCGGGG
>DMQJ01000065.1:434-704 GCA_003455715.1 Acidimicrobiaceae bacterium
GCATCGTCGCAAAAGGGTGTGACAGAGAAGCCGGGACGCGCCACGGCCGACACCACGGGAGTGGGTGTCGGCCGTGTCGGTCCAGGGAGGACGGCCCTGAACGAGCTACCTGAGGCCCGTCACATTGGCTCAGGTGAAGATGATCTGCCCGCCTGCGGCGAGGTCGTAGAAGTCGCCGACGGTGATGATGTCCTGCAACTGCTCCACGAAGTCGTCCTTGTCCATGTCGAACATGTCGACCGAGGCCTTGCAGGCGTAGAGGCCGGCGCC
>DMQJ01000065.1:887-1007 GCA_003455715.1 Acidimicrobiaceae bacterium
CTTGCAGGCGTAGAGGCCGGCGCCCGTGTCGCTGATCATCTCGATGAACTCGCTGATGGGCGGGATGTCGAGTTCGTCCATCTTCTTGTTCATCATGTGAGTGGCCAGCGCACTCATGCC
>DMQJ01000065.1:1222-6033 GCA_003455715.1 Acidimicrobiaceae bacterium
GTGAGTGGCCAGCGCACTCATGCCGGGCAGGCCGCCGAGCAGGGTGGGGATGTGCATCGCCGGGTTGCCGACCGTGGCCACCTTGATGTGCTCAATCCTCTTCTTGTGGATGGCATCGAGGCCGAAGAAGGTGAAGAACAGGTTGGCCTCCATGCCCTCGGCGCGGGCGCCGTTGGCCATGATGAGCCCGGGGTAGATGCCTTCGAGGGAGCCCTTGGAGATGATGATCGACACCTTCTTGATGGGCTCGGTGTCGGGGTCGCGGTAACCCATGATCAGATGCATCCTTTCGGCTTGGGGATTCCGGCCAGGCGGGCGGCCATCTTGGCCGGGCCCTTCGGGAACAGTTGGTAGAGGGCCTTCACGTCGACCCCGGAGTTCTTGCCGAGCACCCGCACCGTGGGGCCGGTGCCCTTCTCGAAGTACTCCTGGCGCATGAAGTCGAGCACCTGCCAGTGCTGCGGGGTGAGGGCCTCGATGCCGTCGGCCTTGGCCATCTCCTCGGCCATCTCGCGGGTCCACTGGGTGGGGTCGACGAAGAACCCTTCGTCGTTCAGTTCCACGGCGACGCCGGCGTAGGTGGTGGTGGTCATTGCAGTGCTCCTTCAGGTTCGGGGGTGGGGCGTTCTTTGCCGCTGGCCGGCATGGTGGCGCCGATGCCGGGGATGTCGCGGCCTTGCAGGAGGGCGTGCCAGTAGAACCACTGGAACATCAGCTTGCCCATGTGGTTGAGACGGCTTTCCTTCAGCAACGGCATGCCCACCTTGGTGGGGAAGTGGCCGGGCAGCGGCTCGGTCTCGTAGTTGAAGTCGATGAGGAGGGCCTTGCCGAAACCGGTCTCGATGAAGCAGTTGGCGTGGCCGTCGTAGCCCTCGTCGAGGGGCTTACCCTCGAGGTGGCGGATGATGTTCTCCACCAGCACGTCGCCCTCGAAGTGGGTCACCGACCCGGCCTTCGAGGCTGGCACGTTGGTGGCGTCGCCGATGGCGAACACGTTGTGCTTGGCGGTGGCCTGCAGGGTGCGCGGGTTGGTGGGCACGAAGTTGAGGTCGTCGCCCAGTCCCTCGCTGCGGCCCACGTAGTCCTGCCCGCTGTGCAGCGGAATCACCACAGCGATGTCGAACTCCACCTCGCGTCCGTCGTAGCCGACGAGCTTGCCTGCCACGCCGTCGACCTCACCGGTGTTGAACTCGGTGACCAGTTCGACGCCCTTCTCTTCCAGCAGATCGCTGAGCTTCGAGGAGGCAACCGGCTTGGTGAATGCGCCGTCGAGCGGCGTGGCGTAGGTGATCTGCACCTTGTCGCGGATGCCCTTCTCGTGGAAGAACCAGTCGGCGAGGAAGCAGAACTCCAGGGGTGCCACCGGGCACTTGATGGGCATGTCGACGACGTTCACCACCACGCGGCCACCCTCGAACTCGGCGAGTTTCTGCTCGAGCGCGGTGGCACCAGCGAGGTCGTAGAAGGTGAACACCTTCTCGTTCCAGCCGTCTCCGGTGAGACCCTCGGTCTCCTCGAAGGCGAGCTTGGCGCCGGTGGCGATGACGAGGATGTCGTAGGGGATTTCGCGGCCATTCTCGAGGTACACCGTGTCGCAGGAGGTGTCGACCCGGTCGATACCGGCCTCCTCGAACTCGATGCCCTGCTGCAGTTGCGCCTGGCGGGGCCGCACGATCTCCTGATCGTGGGTGAGGCCGAAGGGCACGAACAGCAGGCCCGGCTGATAGAGGTGGTGGTTGTCTTGGTCGACCACCACGATCTCGACCTCCTCGCCGTGCACCCGGTGGTGCTTGAAGTGGCGGTGCAGCCGGTTGGCGGTGAGGGTGCCTCCCGTTCCACCGCCGAGGATCACAATGCGCTTGGTCATCGGAACCGTCCTTTCCGATCACCATTGGACGCCTTTTGATACCCCTAGGGGTAGGGACCTCCGACCCGGTTGGGCGTGGCGGTGGTCACACCCAGCGCACGCAAAGCACCGGGGGGAGTTCGGCCGTGATGCGCTGCCACTGGCTGCCGCCGTCGTGGCCGAGCCACAGCGAGCCCGTCGTGGAACCCATGGCCAACGTGGCACCGTCGGCGGTGACGTCGAGGCCGTGGCGATACACGAGGTGGTAAGCGTGCTCCTGGGGGAGGCCGTTGCGCAGGCCCTCGAAGGTAGTGCCGCCGTCGGTGGTGCGGGTGACGACCACCTTGCCGTCGACCGGGATGCGCACCTCGTCGCTGTGTGCGGGGGCGAACCAGGCGGTGAATGGATCGAGTGGGTGAGCGGCGACCGGGAACCCGAACGTGCTCGGGTCGACGTCGGTGATCTCCACCCATGAGTGGCCGTTGTCGGTGCTTCGCCAGATGCCGCAATGGTGCTGTGCCCAGATCACATCGGGGTCGGCCGCGCACCTGCTGATGCGGTGCACGTCTTGGATGGCTGGGTCGTCGCCTGAGCCATCGGGGACGAAGTTGGCGAGCATGCCCGTGCCGAGTGCCCATGACGCGCCGTCGTCGTCGGTGAGCCACACCCCACCGCACGAGATACCGAGGGCGTAGCGACCCGGACCCCGGGGATCGATGGAGACGGAGTGGATGCCCGGTTCGTCGTAGCCGCCGCCGAATGCCTTGGCGCGCTGGGGGTGACGCCACATCGACTCCACGAGGCGCCACGACTCGCCGCGGTCGTCGCTGCGGAAGAGGCCACCGGGGACGGTGCCGGCGAAGAGCGTGCCTGGCTGCTCGGGGTGGGCAGCCTCCAGGCACCACACGAGGTGCAGCGTCGCCGGGCCATCGGGGTTCACCCGACTGTTGGGCACCGGGCCGGCATCGGCGGGGTACTCGGGCGCGGGAAGCTCGACCCAGGTGAAGCCTGCATCGTCGGAACGGTGCAGTTTGGTGCCGAAGTGGCCATGGTCGAGCGCCGCGTACCAGGCGCCGTCGCGGGGGTCGGCGAGGACCGCGCTGACGGGCACGGCAGGAAAGTGCATGCCGCGGAGGCGTGACTGCCCGCCATCGATGTCGTAGACGAACAGGCCCTTGCGAGTGCCGGTGAGCAACGTGGGCATGAGATCAACCTCCGGAGAGTGCCTGGAAGACGTGGATGATGGTGTGTGGGGAGACGGCGTCGGTGAGGCCGACACGGTCGGCCACCTGCTGGTCGCCAACGAAGACGTTGACGTGCTTGCGCACCGCGCCGTGCTCGTCGAGGGCGTAGCTACGAGCCGCGGGATGCTGGGCGAAGTAGGCGTCGAGCGCTTCGCGCACGGTGCTGCCCGGCACCTCGAGGTGAGGGCAGGCGACGTGGCGGCGAAACGCTTTGGCGAACTGAACCATCGGCATGGACGCGACCCTAGTGAAGGGGTGCGACAGAGATGACTGCGGCTACTCCGTCGAACGATCGCGCCACCACTCGGCGAGCAGACGCCATCCGGGAAGCGCAAGCAGGAACACCGAGCCGACGATCACGAAGGCAATTGCGGTGCTGCGATCAAAGACGAAACGGCGCAACAGCAAGCCACCGGCCGCCGTGCCGAGCCACAGCACGAGTCCCGTTGGGAACGACGCGAGAGGTCGCTTCCATGCCTGACTGGCCACCCACGTGATGGCGAGAGCGAGCGCGAACGGGGCGAGCACCTTCAGCGTCTCGCTGAGGTAGGAGCCGCCTTCACGATGGCTGGCGCGGCCGAGCACGACGAAGAGCACCACCACTGCGATGTCGGCGGCGGCGGCCTTGAGTGCCGTTCGCTGGTCAGCCATGGCGGGAGAACTCGCCGAGGCCACCCTTGAAGAACAGCAGGGCGTTGGGATTGCTGTCGGCGGGGGCGTGTTCGAGCGCGACGACGCGACCGAGCACGAAGTGATGATCGCCTGCGTCGGCCACCTGCTCGATGGTGCAGTCGATCCAGGCGATGGCGCCGTTGATGATGGGCGAGCCGGTCGCCGGGGCGGCGTGCCACTCCACGCCGTCGAAGGGGTGCTCGATGCTGCTCTTGGCGAACTGCCAGCACAGCGCGTCTTGCTGAGCGCCGAGCACGTTGACGCAGAACGAACCGGTCTCGCGGATGGCGTGCCAACGGGCTGAATCGACCATGGGTAGGAAGCCCACCAGCGGCGGGTCGAGCGACACCGACGTGAACGAACCGATGGTGAAGCCCACGGGCTCGCCCTCGGCAGTGGTGGCCGTGATGACCGTGACCCCGGTGGGGAAGTGGCCCAAGACCTGGCGGAACTGCGCAGCGTCGATCGACATGGCGCCGACTCTAACGGTGTGTCGTGTCACACCCCGATGCTCAGATTGCAGTGACGGGTGGGTCGCAGAAATTGTTCGCGTGTGGGGTGGTATATCGTACTGGTGTTCGATAGTGTCGGGATGCATGGAGACCGCTCTCGCCCGCTTGTCGACCACGGTCGATGATGTCGCCGGGATCGTGCTGTGCGGCCTGGACCGGTCCCTGTTGACCACGGTGGTGGTCGAGTTGCAGGTGGTGATCGACCGGTTGACGTTGATTCATGCCCAGGTGGTGACGGAAGCGGATCGGGCGGGGGTGTGGGCCGGGTCGGGGGCCCGGTCGATGGCCGACTGGCTGGCCCAGCAGACGAACACGTCGTGGCGCGACGCCCAGGATCGGGTCGCGTTGGGTGACGCCGCCGACACCTGCCCCGCGTTGGCCGCCGCGGTGGGGTCCGGTGAACTGTCCGCGAAGTCGGCGTTGGAGTTGGCTGATGCTGTCCGTGAGGGGGTGGGCGACACCGCGGAGCTGGTGGATGCGGTGAAAGGCTCCAACCCGCGTGCGGCACGGGCAGCGTCGAACAAGTGGCGCGACACC
>DMQJ01000520.1:0-371 GCA_003455715.1 Acidimicrobiaceae bacterium
GCAGGCGCTCGAGCCGTCGGTGGTGGAGCGCCGTGGCGGCACCGGGCGCCACGCCCAGGTGCGACGCAGTCGCGGCCAGCAACTCGCCGATCGTTGCCTCGGGTGACGCATCGAGTGCGACGTCCACCGGTTCGGTGGTTGGTGTGTCGATAGCCAGCCAGATCTCCACTCCGGCGGACACTAGTTGGCGTTTCGGGAGGCCCTTCCGTTGTTCGTTCAACATCGCCTACGATGCGCCGAAACGGGGAGGCATTCGGTGGAACGGATTCCTGGCTACGAACTGCTGGGCGAGCTAGGTCGCGGTGGCGCAGGCACGGTCTACCTCGCGCGTCAGGAGTCGTTGCAGCGTCTGGTCGCGCTGAAGGTCTTGT
>DMQJ01000520.1:578-878 GCA_003455715.1 Acidimicrobiaceae bacterium
GTCTGGTCGCGCTGAAGGTCTTGTCCACCGACGACCCAGGCATGGCGGAGCGTCTGTTGGGCGAGGCGCAACTCTTGGCAGAACTCCGTCACCCCAGCATTGTCTCCGTGTACGACAGCGGCACTGTCGACGGCAGGCCGTGGTACTCGATGACCTACTGCGGCGGCGGCACCCTCGCACAGGTGCTGCAGCGAGATGGCACGCTCTCGGCAGGCCAGGCCGCTGCCGTGATGAGTGCCGTCGCCGAGGCCCTCGATGCGTTGCATCAACGTGGTGTCGTTCACCGCGACGTGAAGCCGG
>DMQJ01000520.1:1100-5050 GCA_003455715.1 Acidimicrobiaceae bacterium
TCCACCGCGACGTGAAGCCGGGCAACGTGCTCTTCGACGACCAGGGGGTGCCGCACCTCGGCGACCTGGGCACGGCGCTGGATGCGAAGGCTGAGCGAGTCACCACCTCGGGTGCTGTGCTGGGAACGATCGGGTACACGGCACCCGAAATGGTGTCGGGTGGTGAACCGACCCCAGCCGCCGACGTGTTCTCGCTCGGCGTGCTCGGTTACGAGGTGCTCGCCGGTGTGAGGCCATTCGCTGGTGCACACATCGTGGCCGTCATCGACGCAATTCGCGAGGGCCGTCGTGTGCCGCTCGCCGAGGCGGCCCCGGCCGCCCCCGCTTCGCTGGTCGAACTCGTGGAGCAGGCACTGTCGGTCAACCCGGCGGATCGGCCGACCGACCTGAAAGGGTGGGCCACCGATGTTCGTCGCTCGGCGCCACCGGCGCGGGTTGCGCCCGTTCGTACCAACGACGACGCGGGTCCCACGATCGGCGCAGTGAGCGGCCGCGGCGCTGCGGCAATGGCCGCCGGTGTCACGGGGCCGGTGGTGGCCGAGCAGCCACAGAAGCGCCGTCGTGGTGGCCTGATCTGGTTGGCCACCGGCGTGGCGGCGGCAGCGTTGGGAGTGGGGTCGTTCGTCGTCGTCGACGGACTGGGTGGTGGCGGCGATGGTGGCAGCGCAGTTGCCGGTGCACCAACGAGCAACTCCGACCGCGGAGGCGATGGTGCGGTCGTCGACGTCACCGACTCAGTGGTGAGCTCCGATGAGACGGTGGGCTCGGCCAGCGACGACTCCACCTCCAGTTCCGGCCCGGTCGTGCCGGTCGACAACGGCACAACGTCAGTGCCTCCGACGGGCACCACGATTGCTGCCCAACCCACCAACACCACCCAGCCCTCCACGCAGACCACCAAGGCCACCACCACCACGAAAGCCACGACGACGACCAAGCCCACGACGACCAGCACCCGACCGATCGACAGTTGTCCGTTCGGCGACAACTCGGGCAACAACCGCGATGGCTCGTGCGGGGTCGACCAGTGCGCCTTCGGCGACCACTCTGGCAACACCTACGACGGCTCGTGTGGCGTCGACCCATGCCCGAACGGCGACTACTCGGGCAGTAGCTACGACGGCAGTTGTGGCAACGTGCCTCCGGTGGCGGGTCCCAACACGATGGGCTTCACCTTCAAGACCTCCGACGCGACGACCGTGCAGAAGTGCAACACGGTGAGCGTGTTCGGCAACGACTACGACCCTGACGGCGGCACCATCACCGCAGAGGCTGTCACCGCGAACTTCAGCAACAACTACCCGAACGGTACGTATTACATCCTCCAGGGCAATGGGACGTTCACCATCTGTGCCACCCGAGGCGCGGCGAACAACTTCTCGGCTTTGGTGGTGACTTATCGGGTCCGCGATAGCGGGGGCGCACTGAGCAACAACACCACGATCACCATCACCCTGACCCTGACGTAACGGGGAGAGTGATTCGTATGGTCGGGTCGTTCATCGACGAGTACGGAGTGGAGCAGCTCCCGCCGCGGCCCGCGCCTCCGTACGCCGGCGCCCCGTTCAGCCGATCGTCACGTTCAGGTTTGCGCTCCCGCCGCCCACGTCTCCGCCATCGTTGAGGTGGATCAGGACGACCGCCGCCCCCTCGACCGTGAAGGGAAAGGTGAGTTGTGTGGTGGACGGGTCCGGCAACCACTCGTCGGTCTCGGGGCCGTACTTGATGTTCACGACGAACGGGTAACTGGCGCGAGCATCGACGGTGTACGTGCCTGCGGCGTCGACGACCACGCAAAAGTTCGCTCCGTCGCCTTCGTTGGGCGCCTCTGCGGAGACCCCAGAGTTGGGTACCACCGTGACCAGTCCGTTGCACGCGGCGATCGTGAACTCACCCTCCGGTGTGGCGCGAGGGACAGTACCGCCGTCGTCTGGAGGGGAAGCGGGCATTGATTCCGGAGTGGCGACGGTAGCGGTAGTCACCTCGGCTTTGACCTCAGGCTTGGCCCCGATCGTGGTCGGGAGGACGGCTGTCGCATCGCTGTTGCAGGCGCTCAGCAAACCGACCAGCAACCCGACCGCACCTGCGTTCCGAACCCCGCGCGTGAAGACCGACCTTGTTGACACGATCACCATCTCAACTTAGCAGTAGGCAACTTGGGGGAGCGTGTAGTCGACTCGCCAGCCCTCAATGATCGCTCGGGATTCGAGGAGGCTGTCGATCTGCCAGCCGTTGAGGAGCTCGTCGACATCGCCCCAACATGGGCACGCACACCCGTCAGCCGCGGCCTTGCGGACGTTCTTCCCTCGCTGAATGACGCACCCCACCTTGGTCTCTGGTCGGCTGTTCACGCAGTAGCGGTGCCGGTGTCAGGTCGGGTCGGCGCTGGCGGCCTTCGGCTCGTGCGCCACGTGGGTGCCTTCCACGTTGACGTGGGGGAGCACACGGTCGAGCCACTTGGGGAGCCACCAGTTGCGGGCGCCGAGCAACTCCATGGTTGCGGGCACCAACACCATGCGCACCACCGTCGCATCGACGAACACCGCCACCGCCATGCCCAGGCCGAACAGCTTCAGCTGACGGTCGACACCGAGCACGAAGGCAGCGAACACGCACACCATGATGAGCGCCGCCGCCGTGATGACGCGGGCGGTGAGGGCCAACCCATCGGCCACGGCCTTGGCGTTGTCGCCCGTGCGATCGAACTCTTCCTTCATGCGCGACAGCAGGAACACCTCGTAGTCCATCGACAGGCCGAACACGATGGCGAACAACATCATCGGCGCCCAGGCCTCCACAGGGCCCGCCTTGCCGACGCCGATGAGATCCTTCAGCCAGCCCCACTGGAAGATGGCGACGATCACGCCGTACGCCGAGCCCACCGACAGCAGGTTCATGATGACGGCCTTCAACGGCACGAGCAGGCTGCGGAACACCACCATCAGCAACAGGAAGCTGAGCACCAGCACGCCGCCGATGAGAATGGGTAGACGGCCGCCGAGGTACTCGGCGAAGTCGATGGAGCCGGCGTTGAAGCCGCCCACCTTCACGTCGACGCCGGTGCCGGGTAGCACCTCGTTGCGCAACCGGTTCACCAGGTCGCCGGTGGCTTCATCCTGCGAACTGGTGGTGGGGTACACCTGCCACATGGTGATGCCGTCGGCAGGCTGGAACGGGGGCGACACGAAGGCCACGGCGTCGGTGTCGGCACCGACCGCTGCGGTCACCGCTTCCAGCGCGGCCAGGCTGGCGTCGTCGTCGGTGACGAGCACGAGCGGAGCCGTGTAGCCGGGGCCGAAGCCGTCGACGATGAGGTCGTAGGCCTTGCGGGCGGTGTAGTCGGTGGGCAGGTTCCCGGTGTCGCCGAACCCGAGACGAATGCTCAGCAGGGGCAAGCTCAGCACGATCAGCACGGCAGCGCCACCGATGAACGCCACCCACGGCCGGCGCTGGATGTAGCGGCTCCATCGCCACCAGAACTGCCGCTCGAGCGGCTTCTGCTTGCGCTCGGGGATGAGTGCCTTCATCGACGGAACAGCGAATCGGCTGGCCCAGGCGATGATGCCGGCGAGTACGCCAATACCCACGAGCGCCCAGTTCTCGAGGATGACGCCTACCACTGAGACGGCCACCCACACCACCACGCCGAGCACCGCAGCGCGGGTGGTGCGCTCGATGCGGTCGCCCACCAGTGCGATGCCAGCGGGCAGCAGGGTGACAGAGGCGATCATCATCGCCAGCACGGCGACGGCGCCTGCGACTGCCAGGCCGCGCACGAACGACAGACCGACCACGAACAACCCGAGCAGGGAGATCATCACCGTGACACCTGCGAACAGCACGGCGCGGCCCGAGCTGTCGACCGCCCGCACGGCGGCTTCCTCGCGCTCGACGCCCAAGTGCAGGTTCTCGCGGTAGCGGGTGACGATGAACAGCGCGTAGTCGATGCC
>DMQJ01000520.1:5281-5592 GCA_003455715.1 Acidimicrobiaceae bacterium
GGTGGAGAACTCGGGCATGGAGAGCAGGGTGGAAGCCAGGCCCACCAGGCCGATGCCGCTGCCCAGACCGAACAGGGCGGTGCCGAGCGGGAGCCCCATGGCCAACACCGACCCGAACGCCACGAGCAGGATGAGCACCGCGGCGAGAAAGCCGAGGAACTCGCTGGGCGGGAACTCGAACTCGGCGAACATCTGCCCGCCGTACTCGATCTGCAAACCCTCCACCTGCGCGTCGGCGCCGATCTCCTGGATGTCGTCGGCGAGGGCGAGCATCTCCTGCTGCGACGTGATCTCGTAGCTCAGCTCAGCGA
>DMQJ01000388.1:0-169 GCA_003455715.1 Acidimicrobiaceae bacterium
CTACCCGGGGGCCAAGATCGGCGTCCTGGGTGCCAACGGGGCTGGCAAGTCGAGCCTGCTGCGCATCATGGCCGGTCTCGACGACGGCTACACCGGCGAGGCTCGCCTCACGCCAGGGTTCACCGTCGGCTATCTCGCCCAGGAGCCGCAACTCGATCCGGCCAAGGAC
>DMQJ01000388.1:370-823 GCA_003455715.1 Acidimicrobiaceae bacterium
GCCAAGGACGTGCGCGGCAACGTCATGGACGGCGTGGCAGCGGTGCAGGGCCTCATCGACCGCTACAACGAGGTCATGGCGATGTGGGGCGACCCCGACGCCGACTACGACAAAGTGGGCGCGCTGCAGGCCGAACTGGAGGACAAGATCGCGGCCGCCGACGCGTGGAGCCTCGATCGCAACGTCGAGATCGCCATGGATGCCCTGCGCTGCCCGCCCGACGACGCCGATGTCACCCAGTTGTCGGGTGGCGAGCGTCGCCGAGTGGCGCTGTGTCGGCTGCTGCTCAGCCGCCCCGACCTGCTGCTGCTCGACGAGCCCACCAACCACCTCGATGCAGAGAGCGTCGACTGGCTCGAGCGCTTCCTCTCTGAGTACTCGGGCACCGTGGTGGCCGTCACCCACGACCGCTACTTCCTCGACAACGTCGCCGGCTGGATTCTGGAGCTGGAT
>DMQJ01000388.1:1017-2559 GCA_003455715.1 Acidimicrobiaceae bacterium
ACTACTCGAGCTGGCTCGAGCAGAAGCAGGAGCGCCTGTCGCGGGAGGAGAAGGCCAGCGACGCACGCACACGCACCCTCGAACGCGAGCTCGAGTGGGTTCGCATGGCCCCGAAGGCGCGCCAGGCAAAGGGCAAGGCCCGACTCGCCGCGTACGACAAGCTGCAGAGCGAAGCCGAAGCCGCCGACCGTGGTCCCGACAAGCTCGAGATCACCATCCCCGCGCCAAAGCGGCTCGGCGACACGGTCATCAACGTCGAACATCTGCGCAAGGGCTTCGGCGACCGGCTCCTTATCGAAGACCTGTCGTTCTCACTGCCGCGGGCGGGCATTGTCGGCGTCATCGGCCCCAACGGAGCTGGTAAGACCACGCTGTTCAAGATGCTCACCGGCCAGGAGCAACCCGACGACGGCACCGTCGTGGTAGGCGACACCGTGGAACTCGCCTACGTCGACCAGAGCCGCGACAGCCTCGACCCCGACAAGACGGTGTTCGAGGAGATCACCGGTGGCGTCGAACACATGAAGATCGGCAACAAGGAGATTCATGGCCGGGCGTACTGCGCCAGCTTCAACTTCAAGGGCAGCGACCAACAGAAGCTGGTGGGCAAGCTCTCCGGTGGCGAACGCAACCGTGTGCACCTCGCCAAGCTGCTGAAGAGCGGCGGCAACGTGCTCCTGCTCGACGAACCCACCAACGACCTCGATGTCGACACCCTGCGAGCGCTCGAGACGGCGCTCGAGAATTTCCCAGGTTGCGCCGTGGTCATCAGCCACGACCGCTGGTTCCTCGACCGCATCGCCACCCACGTGCTCGCTTTCGAGGGCGACAGCCAGGTGCGCTTCTTCGAGGGCAACTTCAGCGAGTACGAGACCTGGCGTCACAAAGAGTTGGGCTCGTCGGCCGATCAGCCGCATCGCATCAAGTACAAGCCGCTCGCCCGGTGACGTCCACGCGGGCCGACCTGGAGGGCGACGCCGCGCTGGCCGTTCGCCTGGCGGTGCAGGCCGGGCAGCTGCTGGTGACGGTGCGCGAAGAACTGTTCGGCCGCGGCGCGGCGTCGTGGCAGGTGATGGACAACGGCGACCTCGCCAGCCACCGATTCCTCGTCGACGAACTCCGGGCGGCACGGCCCGACGATGCGGTCATGAGTGAGGAAGGCCTCGAAGACCCGCGCCGTTTCACCACCGACCACTGCTGGATCGTCGACCCGCTCGACGGCACCAACGAGTTCGGCGAGTACGGTCGGGTCGACTGGGCGGTGCATGTTGCACTGTGGTCGCACGGTCGCCTCACCGCCGGGGCTGTCAGCCTGCCAGCGCTGGGGATGGTGTTCGCCACCGACCCGGCGCCGCCCATGCCCACGCCCGCCCGGTCTCGGCCACGGCTCATCACCAGCCGCAACCGCAACCCGTACGCGGCCGTCGTGGTGGCCAACGCACTCGACTGCGACGCAGTGCGCCTCGGCAGCGCTGGCGCCAAGGCGATGGCCGTGGTGATGGGTGAGGCCGACATCTACGTGCACGACGGCGGCATGTACCA